>JAKVCY010000151.1 GCA_022448425.1 Thalassotalea sp.
TCGCAGTATGAATGGTTTTACGCTTAATTTAATGGCCGGCTTGGTGGCTTATTGTCTTAAAGAAAACAAGCCATCCCTTAATATTAGTGACGTTGAGCGCAATGCTATGGTTGTTGCTTAAACCGATCTGGGGTTAATTATGGTCGCGCTATTAACGGGTGCTAAAATTATTAAGAGCATTTTCTTTATTTCTATTTTTTCATCTTTCTTAGTTAGCTTGGGGCTTACACCGCAAGTTAAAAGACGTTTATCAAATTACCTCAAATCCTTATATTATAAGCAGTTTGGCTAAGCAGGGTTCATTGGGTAGTGTCGCCTTTTAACCAAGCTTGTAACGACTCTTGTAATTAGAGTCGTATATATCTTACGACTGTCAGATTTGATCCAGCCTTCCTGATCAAGTCTGACATAGCTAATTGAAACTTATTCATTCAGCGTTGTTAATACTGCGAAATTAATCCATGGTTTCTGCAATTTCAACTAACACATCTTCTAGCTCATCAGCATGTTCGCGGATTTCTTCTAGTTTTGATTTATCGATACGTGGCAATACTACTTCTAGCTTTCTGAATTCGCGCGCCTTCTCTTTAATCGCTTGCTCATTCACTCGTGTCTTTTGCGCAAGTGTTCTGCTTAACTCGGCCACTTCTTTAAGGCTGAGTGTTCCTTTTTCAACTTTAACAGTTGCTTGTTCAATTTTATGCGCTTCTAGCTCGAGTTCTTTTGCTTTGACTTCAATTGCTGCTACTGCTTCTTGAATAGCTTTTTCATCGACTGAAACCTTCTCTTCAAGCGCTTTAAGCTTCGCTTGAATAGGGGCGAGTTTAGCCTGTTGTTCTTTGGTTAAGTTTGACCATGTAAAGGTTTTGCCGTTAACTTGGTATCGGGCTTCTTCTTGGTTGTGCAGCTTTTCAATATTGATGTGTCTATCATATTCTGATGTGACGTAAGTGATATGTGCAAAAGCTGAACTTCCCAATAGTAGAGTCGAGCAAAGAGTAATTAGTGCTGAGTATTTCTTAACTGAATTCATGATGATCTCCTTAATGTGTAATAAATAGGTAGGAGCTCAGCTGGAAAAAGTTTGGATAATTTTGGCACCACAATGAAAATGTCTCTGCTTTCAGCAAATTTGAGCTAGTAATCATGCTCAAATGAAGCCTCTTTGCTCACAACGGAGCCGGAGCGCTCCAGCAATAGCTTCAACAACAAGGCTTCATTTTTGCGAATATCTATCGAGTCGCCGTGTTTGCTTAGCACTAAATTTGCGGCATCAAATGTGTAGTCGTCAAAATGGTAGTGCATAGCGTTTAAATCAAAACAAAAGAGTTTTTCTTTTCAGTGTACTTAGCCATCAGATGTAAAAGTAAAAAACTCTTTAATTGAAATGCAACAGAATTTGAATTTGTGCTGCTTTACACTTTACAAAACCCCACGTAAAGCCCAAGTAAATTTATTCTATTCTCCGTCCAGTTAACGCTTGCCTTTGCTGGTTATTTTCCCTACAATACGCGACCTTAAATCAGCCGCAAGTTTTGTTCCTTGCCTCAATACTGGTGTTGGCTGAGCCAGATACGAGGCTACAACCGTAAGGAGCTCGTAATGCGTCATTACGAAATCGTATTTATGGTTCACCCTGATCAGAGTGAACAAGTACCTGGCATGATCCAGCGTTACTCAGACATGATCACAGCTGCTGAAGGCACAATCACTCGTCTTGAAGACTGGGGTCGCCGTCAATTAGCTTACCCAATCAACAAACTACACAAGGCACACTACGTTTTAATGAACGTTGAAGCGCCTCAGTCAGTTATTGATGAATTAGAAACTTCTTTCCGTTACAACGATGTTGTTCTACGTAACATGATCATGCGCACTAAAGGCGCGGTAACTGAAGCATCTCCAATGGCGAATGCTAAAGACGACCGTCGCGAAGCTAAGAAAGAGGTTACTGAGAAGCCAGCTGCTCCTGCTAAAGAAGAAGCTGCTGCTGAATAATAAAGTAATCTGCGACTCACTGTATGGTAGATAATTGTCTCACTCTTGTAGGCTCAGTGGCTAAGCCACCTAAGTTATCAACCAGCCCCGCAGGTGTTCATCATTGTCAGTTCTCAATTGAGCATCGCTCGATTCAGGTTGAAGATGAATTAAATCGCCAAGCATTCGTAAGAATGCAAGTGGTGGCAACAGGACATTGGTCGCAAAGACTAGCAAGTGAATTAACTGAGGGGATGCAAATAAAAGTGGTTGGTTTTATTAACCGACACGAATCAAGAAATGGTAATCCGCTTCTTGTATTGCATGCTCAGCAGGTTGAAATGATTAATTAGGAGAAATCCCATGTCACGTTTTTTTAGACGTCGTAAGTTCTGCCGCTTCTCAGCGGAAGGTGCTGCGCAAATCGATTACAAAGATATCGCAACACTAAAAAACTACATCACTGAAAGTGGTAAAATTGTACCTAGCCGTATCACTGGTACAAGCGCTAAATACCAACGCCAATTAGCAACAGCTATCAAGCGTGCTCGTTACTTAGCATTATTACCATACACTGATTTACACAAGTAACCTAAAGGGGCATTAAGATGGAAGTTATCCTTCTAGATAAAATCGCCAAGTTAGGCGGCCTTGGTGACAAGGTGACGGTAAAGTCTGGTTACGCACGTAACTACTTATTACCAAAAGGTAAAGCTGTATTTGCATCTAAAGCAAACATCGAACACTTCGAAGCTCGTCGCGCTGACTTAGAGAAGCAATTAGCTGAAGCTTTAGCTGCTGCTGAAGCACAAGCTGCTAAAATCACTGAATTAGCTGAAGTAACTATCGCTTCAACTGCTGGTGACGAAGGTAAGCTATTCGGTTCAATCGGTACTAAAGACATCGCTGACGTTATCACTGAAGCGGGTGTTGAAGTAACGAAAGCACAAGTACGTATGCCTTTAGGTACTATCCGTGAGACTGGTGAATACGATATCGTTATTCACTTACACACAGATGTAGACGTAAACGTTAAAGTTGTAGTTATCGCTGAAGCGTAATCGCAATTTTTCGTTAAAAAAGCGCTGATGAACATTGTTCTTAGCGCTTTTTTTATATCTGGAATTCGACAGATCAATAAATAAAAAATACCAAGTGTGCAGGCTGGTGTAAATCCTGCTTATTTTCTATAACTAATAACATCTGTATATGCTTGGGACAGCAATTTGCCACAACTTACAAAAAATACGCTAAACGCCATCATTCTGCGCACGGATATCGCAGCACTCGTGCTTTACCTTATTTTTGTGATGTTTATGATAACCAGCCATTGGCAATCTCAGAATGAAATGGCTGAAAGTTTCAATCAGCAGGCAAACCGTTGGTATCCATCAGAGTTTATCCAAGTGGTTGATATCAAGAGTAACCAGATAATTTATCAGGGTCTCAATAGTCAGTATTTACCGCAGCGGCAAGTTCTTGGCGGCAACTACAATCTTGTATTCGTTCATCCTGTTTATCTACTCATTACCTCTTGGTTATTCATCCTATTTAATTTCATCTTTGCTGGTGTCGTTCTTTCCGTCAGATATAGCTTAGTAAGGGTTATTGATACTCAGTTTCAGCCCATTAGACTGTTGGAAAACTGGGCGTCTCTATCAAAAATTCGAGGGAAAATTCAACCTATCACCGCTGATGAGCCCATTAGCGCATCAATTGCTGAGTTGCTTGAAAAGCTAAAGGAATCAAAAAGTAGTCAAGGCCAAACAGAGCTTCAAATTCGGGAACGTGTATTATTAGACCCTGAGACTGGGGTGGGTAATCGTGAATTCTTTAACAACCGTTTAGAAGCTTTGCTAAAGGAAGAAGATGCGCGTGGTGCGGCAATGCTCATTTGCTTGAAGGATTATGACATTATTCAGTCAGCACATGGTCTACAAACAGCCATTGACGTAATTGAACAGCTTATCGCCCTGGTGAAAAAGCGCTTAGTCAATCATAGTTGCTACTTCATTGCTCGCCCCAGTGAAAGTGAACTTGCCTTGTTGTTGCCAGGCATTTATCTAGATGAGTGTGAAAAGCTCGCCGACAAACTACTATCTAGTATGAAAAACTTGCCTTTACCTGTGGGCGTGTCACAAGAAGAGTCTATCCACACTGGCATCGTTTGCTTCGCTGGCGAGAACCAAGCATATAAAATCATGGCAGAGGCAGATATGGCACTTCGCAATGCCCAGCTGCAAGGGCCATCACAGTGGTTTATGTATGACGTTGGTGAAGTAGCTAATGAAACGGCGAAGGGCTCTCTAAAATGGCGAACATTTTTAACTCATGCCATTGAGAAAAACGCGTTTGTGATTTTCTTTCAGCCTGTAATCGCAAGCCAAAGCGATCAGATTCTGCACCACGAAGTGTTGTCAAAAGTACGAGATGGTAAAGGAAAGCTGATTAGCGCTAGAGTTTTCTTACCCATGGCACAAAAGTGTGGTTTGAGTGCACGCGTTGATTTACTTGTGCTTGAGCAAGTTTGTCGCGTTCTGCAGTATGAGCGTAAGCAGCATGAAGCTTGTAGCTTAAACTTATCAATTGATACTCTACTTGATGAAGCCTTTTTAGAGGCTATGTTTAAGCGACTGGCGCAAGTACCGGAGATTGCCAAACGGCTAATTATTGAGATTAGTGAATACCATCTGGCCACTCAGTTAAATAAATTGAAACCAGTTATCGCGTTGCTCGACGAGTTAGGAGTGAAAATACTCGCGGATAAAGTGGGTCAGTATGTTGTAAGCACAGATTATTTAAACGATTGTCCAATTCGCTACATTAAGCTGCATCGTAGTATTGTCTATCAAATTCACCAAAAGCTTGAAAACCAGGTATTTATTCAGAGCTTAAAAGTCCGCTGTATTCAGCACAATGTCAAAGTTTACGCCCTTGGTGTAGAAAGTAAAGATGAATGGAAAACACTAGTTCATTTGGGCGTGACTGGCGGCCAAGGACATTTCTTTACTGAGCCGGTGGCGCAGATGGCAAATGCGATTGTAATGCCTTAGTGAGCCGCTCAGGCATCAGGTTACGCTCCAGTTGACCGCCTATGCCTTGTAGTCCGCCAGTGTGTAGCAGCATAATTGTTTGCCCCTTGGCAAAGTAGCCTTGTTCTAATAGTTTAAATAGTGCCAGTACCATTTTGCCTGAATAAACGGGCTCAAAGGGAACACCAGTAATTTCGATAATGTCCGCTAAACGATTTGCATCTTCTACCGAGTATTTTGCATAGCCTCCGCAGTGATGTTCGGTTAGTAACTGCCATGAAGTATTACTTGAGCTACTAGTCTCTTTGCCCATTAATTGTTTAATCTCATTAACAAGGTATTCAGCATTTTTCAGTACCGCCACGCCTAGTACCCGCTGACTAGACTGTGCATTAGCAGCTTGCTTCGTCGTGTTTGACAGTAATCCAGCAATCGAGCCGCCACTGCCAACAGGCAGCATCAGCGTGTCAAATTGCTGCTGTTCGCTAAGCTCTATCATCATCTCTGCCATGCCAGAAAGAGCCAATGAATTACTCCCGCCTTCTGGCACGATTATATAGTCAGGATAAGCCTTGCTTAGTTCATCGAGAAAACCTTGTTGATAGCGTTGTCGATAAGTCTCCCTATCAACAAAACTTAATGTCATTCCCCAGTGTTTTGCCCATCGCAATGTGTAATTACTTTGATAGTGTTCTTCTCCGCGAATAATACCTATTGAGGCTAATCCTTGCTGCTGACAAGCGTAGGCTAAAGCATGAATATGATTTGAATAGGCACCACCGAAGGTCAGCACGCCTTTCTTCTTCAGCGCTTTAGCATGTGCGAGGTTGCCCTTTAATTTGCGCCATTTATTCCCTGAGATTATTGGGTGAATTAGGTCGTCACGTTTAATAAATACACGAACACCGTGCTGCTGAAAAAGTGGGTGCTCTAATGGCTGTACGGGAGATGGTAGCAAGATACATTAAGTAATGATTACTTATCAATGTCAATATTGTTGCAGGGATGGATTAAAAATCAAGGTACATTTGCCCATATTTATGGATTGTAAGCTATTGTCTTTACGCGAAACAATTAAATGGACGAATTGTGCATTCATTAATTGAACTTTTGTTATCACTAAATTTGGATATTTGTCAGTTAAAAGCAGTTCCATGAGAACCTTGAACTGGTGACTTTAAAGCTTGTTTTTATTGCTAAAACACTTGCGCCAATTATCGAATCGGGGATAATGAGTTAGCACTGGAACGCTATCCAATGAAATAATAAGAACCTGCTAATGTCGCTAAAATCTACTTTTTCTAAGCTGTTTGTTCGAGCGGAAGCTGAAAACCGAATAGGGGTCGCTTTCAGGCAGGACGCCATGGCGTTTTGTTACCTACCAGAGCAGGGTGAATGTCAGTATCACCAAACGCCTATTATTGATGGTAATCAGGAAAAAGCGATTAAAGAATTGGTCAATACGCCCAATATTAAAGCGCAAGGCCACTTAGTGATTGCTCCTTCCCAGTACCAAATAGTTCAAGTTGATAAGCCTGACGTCCCCGAAGAAGAAATGCTGAGCGCGCTGAAGTGGCAGGTAAAAGAGCTAGTTACGATATCGCCTGAAGATATGATACTCGACTATTTTTCTGGACCTATGCTTGCGGGTGGTAGTGAGAAACTAAACGTTGTTTGCAGTCAAACGTCGGCTTTGAAAGTGTTAGTTGAAGCACTCGACGATAGCGATATTGTGCTTAAAACTATCTCTACTGAAGAGTTTGCATTTGCCAGTCTTGTTCCATTTCAAGAGCAAGCGGTAATATTAGTGTGCCAGCAGCCGAATGAAGAAATTGTCATTCTGATCGTAAAGCTTGGCCGTATTTATTTTCATCGTCGATTAAGAGGTTACGCACAAATAGGTGCTAAAACGATGGAAGAGTTATCGTTTGGCGCGGTTGACTCACTCAGTTTGGAAATTCAGCGCTCTTCTGATTATTTTGAACGTCAATTGAAACAGGCACCGATAAAAGAAATTCAAGTTATTTTACCTATCAAAACAGCGGACTACATCGTTAGCAAGCTGGGGGAAAATACGAATACACCAGTGGTGAGTTTTAGCTTTGATGAGCGTCATAAAGATAAAGCCATGTTTGCGGCGGCAATAGGCGCTACCCAGTTAGATTTAATGGAGCGGTTTGTTCATGATTAAATCGACCATTAATTTACTACAACCTGAACTTAAACCAGAAAAGCCACTAGTCACGCTAAAAAATGTGGTGACTTTATGGGCACTAACCTTCGTGGTAATGGGAGCCCTTGCTTTCTATACAGAAATTCAGCGCCAGTCTTACCATGAACAGGTGACAGAATTAACACGAGATAACACAAAACTTATCAATCAAACTGAACGACTGCAGCAGCGACTGGCGAATCATAAACCCAGCCCAGAGCTTATTGCTGAACTAGAGACCCTTAGAGCGTTATCGACGGACAAACGCAAGTTGTTCGAGCAGTTAACTAACACGGAACAAAGCTATATCTCGGGGTTTGCTAGTGCTATGCGTGAACTTTCAGCGCTACATCGCAGTGATATCAGTTTACAGCAAATTAGTATTCAGGAAGGCGCCATTTTGTTTTCTGGCCAAGCTAGGAATGCCGGTGCTGTGCCACTGTGGTTAAATCACTTTGAACAGTCTTCGGTGCTTTCAGATAAAGCATTTCAACAAATGGAAATGAAAGAGCTTGATGATAGTCCATTCATCGAGTTTACCGTTCGCTCGTCAGGCAATACGCTCAGCGGAGTGGCGGGAAGTGCCATAACTAAACCTGAGTTTTCGATAGACACAAATGCGAATCGTGCTAAAGCTAATAGCACTGGCGAAGAAAGTAATTCGGAGGCCAACTAATGAGTAAGTGGCAAGAGTACTCTGACAAATTTTCTGCGTTAACACCGCGTGAGCAATACATCATCTTCGGTGCTGCTATGGTTTTAACCGTATACATGATGTTTACGCTAGTTATTGAAGGCAACCTTATCAGCATCAAACGAGATAAAGCTAAAGTGGTGACAGTATCCGCCAGCAATCAAACGGCCGAACGTACCATTGTGATGTATGAAGATACATTGAAAGATGACCCTAATACTGCCATTAAAGAGCAAATAAGCCGCGCTAAGGCCGCGTTAGCTGAAGTTGATAAAGAGTTACTGACATTAACCTCTGAGCTTATCAACCCAATTCAAATGCGTACTGCGTTGGTGGATATATTGTCGTTAGAATCAGGGGTTTCCCTGGTAGCGTTCGAAGTATTAGCACCAAATATTATTTACGCTAACGCGCCTGTAACGGGTGAACAGAGAGTTGAACAAGAGAAAGCCGAAAGTCAGTTATCGACACCTACGGTCGGACTTTATCAACACGGCATAAAGCTTAAACTGAAAGGTAGCTACGGTGCTCTGCAAGCCTATCTTCAGCGCCTTGAACAGCTAAAATGGAAGTTTTTCTGGCAACAGTTTGAATTAAACGTTATTGAATATCCAAATAATGAGTTGTCAGTTACGCTTTATAGCTTGAGTACGCAAAGGGAGTTTCTCGGTGTTTAGTCGACTTTTTAGCATCACTTCGCTCTTATGTTCGTTACTCGTTTGTACGGGGGTAAGTGCGGCAACAGATCCAACCCGACCTTTGGGAGCAGGCGAGTTGGCATCATCTGGTGCTCAGTCTACGTCCGGTAGTTTGGTATTACAGTCAATTATCAAACAGCAAGGAGAGCAGCCAATAAAAGCAATAATTAGCGGCCAGTTGGTGACAAAAGGAGAACTGGTGTTTGGCTACCAAGTTGTTAACATTAAAGAAAGAAGTGTGACACTGCGTTTAGAAGACAACGTACGTAAGCTAACGTTATTTACGCAACCTATCGTGAATTATAAATAAAAGAAATTGGTATGAAAAAGTCTCGAATAAGTCTCTTTTTAGCTAGCGCATTGGTTGTGCTATCAGGCTGTACTACGGTGCCAGACAAGCCAATCTTCGTAAATCAAGCGCTAGAACAAGCTATTGAAGATACGACGCAATCTGGGGCACCAACGCCGCTTGCAGCAGTACCTGACGCTGTTCAACAAGAGCTAATGCAGCAAACCTTCGCAAATGCCAAACAAACATTATTGATGGAAAAAAGGTTAGATATTGCTGCAGTTGATGTAGACGCGAAAGCGTTTTTTGCAGCTATTGTCGAAGATTCAGCCTACAGCGTAGCTGTTCATCCTGATGTAGCTGGTAGTATTTCGCTTAACTTAAAAGATGTCACTATTGAAGAAGCGTTAAATGTCTTGCAAGACCTATATGGTTTCGACATTAAAAAAACGGGCTCTGTTATTCAGGTGTACCCGTCAGGTATGCGTACAGAGACCATCACGCTAAATTACTTATTTTTAAAACGCTACGGTACCTCTTCAACACAAATTAACTCTGGTGGTGTTTCCGAGAACGATCCAAATAGTGGAAACAGTAATAACAGCAATAGCAATCGCAACAATAATAACAGTAATAACAATAGCCTCGGTAACAATCAAAACACCAACAGTGGCGTTAATATTTACACCAGCAATGAATCTGATTTTTGGCAAGAGCTAGAGGATACGCTTACAACGTTAGTTGGCAATGAAGATGGTCGTTCCGTAATTGTGTCGCCACAAGCAGGCTTGGTTACCGTTAAAGCGTTGCCAGCAGAAATTAAAGCGGTGAAAACATTTGTAAATAACACGCAAGAACATTTGCGTCGCCAGGTGATTATCGAAGCCAAGATTTTAGAGGTTACCTTAAGTGATGATTACCAGCAAGGTGTACGTTGGGATGAAGTACTTGGTCATATCGGTAGCACAGATCTCTCTTTCGGCACCAATATGGCGCTGGCGGGCAATACAATCTCAGCGACAATTGGTGGCGTATCAGCGTTGAGCTTCGTTAATGCTGACTTCTCAGGCGTTATCTCACTATTGCAAACACAAGGTAATGTGCAGGTACTTTCAAGTCCGAGAATCACGGCATCGAACAACCAAAAAGCCGTTATTAAAGTCGGTGAAGATGAATACTTTGTTACTGAAGTGTCAAGCACAACTACTACAGGCACGGCAACAACAACGACGCCAGAAGTTGAGTTAACACCATTTTTCTCAGGTATTGCACTAGATGTTACCCCGCAAATCGATGGTAACGGCGAAGTGATTCTTCATGTTCATCCTTCAGTAACGACAACAGACGAGCAAACGAAGGTGATTACCATCGGCAGTGACGAGTACTCTTTACCGCTAGCACAAAGCAGCGTACGAGAATCTGATACGATTATCCGTGCTCAGTCAGAGGAAATCGTGGTTATTGGCGGTTTAATCGAAACGAGAAAAATTGATCAAGAATCCAAAACACCGCTACTTGGGGATATTCCACTAGTGGGTAACTTGTTTAAAAACAAAAGCAAAGGGACTGTGAAAAAAGAGTTAGTGATCATGTTAAAACCGACAGTAATCGGTCAAGACACTTGGAAAGACCAACTGCAAGAAGCGCGCTCTTTGTTGAAACAGTGGTTCCCTGAAGCTGAGTAGCGGCAGAGTTCGGCGCGAGCAGCAACAATATTATGTACTTGTATCATTTTGGTTTAAGAGAGTTACCTTTCACTTTGACCCCAAATACAAGTTTTTACTTAGGGCTAGCGCCTCATAATGAAGCGCTAGCTGTGCTGCTTACAGCATTGAAAACTGGCGAAGGTTTTTTAAAAGTTATCGGTGAAGTTGGCACTGGAAAAACACTTCTTTGCCGAAAGTTACTCAATGATATTCCCGAACACTTTGTTACTGCATATATTCCCAACCCGTATTTAAACCCTGATGAGTTACGTCGTGCGGTAGCGGTAGAACTTGGTGTAAAACAAGCACAGCGAATGTCGAATCAATTGCTAACACAGCGAATTCAATCACGCTTATTAGAATTACATGGTCAAGGGCATTCAGTAGTACTTATTGTTGATGAAGCACAGGCATTACCAGAAGAAAGTTTAGAGGCGCTGCGCTTGTTTACCAACCTTGAAACGGAAAGCCGAAAATTGCTGCAAGTTGTTATGTTTGCGCAACCTGAGCTCGATCAGCGTTTAGCTCAGGATAAATTTCGACAGCTTAGACAGCGTATTACCTTTTCTTACAAACTACGCCCAATGACGTCTAGTGAAGTAGAAAGCTACATTCGACACCGACTCAGCGTAGCAGGTTATAAGGGCGCGGCATTGTTTCCTGCCAATGTGTGCAAACGATTGACAAGAGTTAGCAAAGGTATTCCGCGTTTGGTTAATGTGTTATGCCATAAAATGATGATGTTAGGTTATGGCGAAGGCGAGTATATGCTAACGAATAAACATCTTAATATGGCAGCAAAAGATACTGAAGATACTGCTGCTGTTAGCCTACCAACTGCTGCATTGATAGCCGGTACGGGAGTATTATTCGCTGTTGTGGCCACGGCATATATTTGGTTGCAGTCTGGAGGCACGGCATGAGCGTCATTAATCAAATGCTAAAAGACTTAGAAGAACGCAACCAGCCAGCCAATGAAGTATCTGCTGGAAACCCTATCATTGTTAATCAGCCTGCAAAAAGTACATCAAGTATAGTGATTGTGTTGGTCTCAGTTGCTCTTTCGGTGCTTATCGCTGGTGCTGTATGGCTCTACCTTGAAAATCAAAAGCTTCAATTAAATCAAAAAGACGTTAGCCAACCTGTGAGCCAAGGAAACCCTGCAATTCGAGAAAGCGCTACAACTCAAGCTGTTAGTGAATTACCCGTTAGTTCGCCGGTAAATCGTCAAGCACTAGTTAATCAAGCACAAGATGAGCAAGATACAAGTGAACAAGCGTTTGAAAATAGCTTGAAAAAAAATGTGAACGCAAATGTGGAAGCTAATCTGACGGCAAACGTTGATACAGTAAATTCGCATGATCGTGTTACCTCTCAAAAAGCGACATCAACTGAATCCGAAGCAAATATAGCTGAGCCTGTTCAAACTAGCGTAAGTAGTGTTTCGGATGAGCCAGTCGCTGAGATTCAAAAGCCTAGTGCCTCGGAAGATACAGCTAAGATCGAGAGCAAGCCTTCATTATCTATAGCCCGAAAGCAACTTTCGCCAGAGCAGTTAGCTGCACAAAAAATGTCGCAAGTAGATAAAGCAATGATGGAAGGAGAAGGTCAAAAAGCGGAGCAATTACTTCAAGACGTTGTGCTGTTAACCCCCATGAATACAGAGGCAAGGAAGCAACTTGCTGCATTATGGTTTGCGCAAGGTCAGCTTCAAGGCGCATTGAATGTCTTGAACCAAGGGGTTGCAGTAATGCCTGATTTTGCCGACTTTCGTTTGATGAAAGCGAAAATACTATTGCAACAAAGCAATGCACAAGGCGCTTACCAGTCACTTATGGCATTGCCAAGGCATCCTCAAATAGAATATCAATCATTGCTTGCGCAGGCTGCGCAGCAAGTTGGAGAGCTATCTGTATCCATCAACGCTTATCGTCAATTAGTGCTACTGCAACCTTCAAAAGGGAAGTGGCATCTCGGACTTGCGATCGCATTAGATCGCAATAGCCAGTTTGGTGAGGCCGTTGAGGCTTATCGTGCAGCGATTGCGTTAGGTGATATTTCCCCACAAAGCAGACAGTTTGCCCAGCAACGAATGACAGAGTTAGGAGACTAAGATTATGGCGGCACCTAAATTAAAAATGCGCCTTGGTGATTTGCTGGTACATGAAAATATTATCAGTAACGACCAACTTATGCAGGCGCTAAGTAGCCAGAAAACATCAGGTCGAAAGCTCGGTGATGTACTGATTGAATTGGGTTACATCAGTGAGCGCCAACTCCTTGAATTCCTTGCTCAGCAGTTGGATCTGCCCTTCATGGATATCAGTCAATTGCGAGTGCCAGGAGAAGTCGCCAACTTGTTACCAGAGGTGCACGCGCGTCGTCTTCGTGCCTTGGTAATGGAAGACAAAGGGCAAAGTGTACTTATTGGTATGAGTGACCCTGCTGACCTGAGTGGCCTTGATCAATTAGAGCAAATGCTGGCGCCTAAACGCATTGAAATTGCGGTTGTCATGGAATCGCAACTTTTTGAAGCGTTTGACAACCTATATCGCCGTACAGCTGAAATTGAATCGTTTGCGAGTCAGCTTGAACAAGAATATGAGCAGACATCTGATTTTGATATCTCAGCAACGTTTGATGATGGCGGTGATGCGACAGTTGGTAAACTCTTGCAATCAGTGTTTGAGGATGCCGTACAAATGCGCGCCTCTGATATTCACATTGAGCCGGATGAAAATCAGCTGCGTATCCGACAGCGTATTGACGGCGTGCTGCAAGAGAATATCTTAAATGAAAACAAGATAGCGTCAGCGCTTGTACTCCGCTTGAAATTAATGGCTGGCTTAGATATTTCTGAAAAGCGCTTGCCGCAGGATGGTCGCTTTAACCTTCAAATTAAAGGGCACAGCGTCGATGTGCGTATGTCGACTATGCCCGTCCAATACGGTGAATCTGTGGTTATGCGTCTACTCGACCAATCGGCAGGTCTATTATCGTTTGACGAAACTGGTATGCCGGCAGATCTAGTCGCTCGTCTTCGTCACCAAATTACGCGCCCTCACGGCATGGTTTTGGTAACTGGGCCGACAGGTAGCGGTAAAACAACAACACTTTATGCCGCCCTAAGTGAACTTAACAAAGCGTCTAAGAAAATTATTACCGCTGAAGATCCGGTAGAGTATCGTTTGCCACGCATCAATCAAGTTCAGGTAAACAGCAAAATTGATTTAACCTTCTCAAGTGTTTTACGAACGGCGTTACGTCAGGATCCCGACATTATTATGGTCGGTGAGATGCGTGATCATGAAACTGTTGAGATAGGCTTACGAGGCGCGTTAACGGGTCACTTGGTTTTATCTACACTGCATACCAACGACGCGATAACTAGTGCGCTGCGCCTAATTGATATGGGGGCCGCTGGCTTCCTTGTCGGCAGTTCACTCAGAGCCGTCGTCGCTCAGCGTCTTGTTCGACGTGTATGTGATAGTTGCACCCAAGATTATCATCCGGATGCACAAGAAAGCATGTGGCTGAACAACTTAACGGGTTTAGATACTAGTGCCATTCAATTTAAGATGGGTAAAGGTTGCCAATCATGTGGCTATACTGGTTACAAAGGCCGAATAGGTGTGTTCGAATTGCTAGAAATGAATGAACCTATGATGGCAGCCTTAAAACGTGATGATACCGAAGCTTTTACTGAGCTAGCTAAAGCTAATCCTACTTTTAAACCGTTAGCTAACGCGGCGTTCGATTACGCGCAAAACGGTATTACCTCAGTTGAAGAAGTGCTAAGGTTAGTTGAAACGGTTGATGTGGCGAGCTAATAGATGGCGGTTTTTACCTACAAGGGACGCAACAATAAAGGTGAGCAAGTAACTGGCTCACTTGAGGCTGCGAGTGCTGCAATTGTCGCTGAACAGCTGTCTCGCCAACAGATTATCCCCGTAGCGATTGAAGAGTCGAAAAAAGGCGGAGGACAAAGTGCAGCGAATATTGATATTGGTGAGCTTTTAGGATTCAACCAGGTATCACTGGATGACTTGATTGTATTGTGTCGTCAAATGCACGCTTTGATGCGCTCAGGTGTTCCTATACTTAGAGCAATTAATGGGCTAGCTGAATCGACTTCGTCGAAAAAGCTGCAAGGTGTATTGGCGGACGTTGGTAGTCATTTGGAGGGGGGGTATGCGCTTTCTTCGGCATTAAACCAGTACCCTAAAGTGTTTTCTTCATTGTTTGTGTCTATCGTTCATGTCGGTGAAAATACCGGTCAACTCGATGGTGCGTTTGCCAAATTGGCCAGTTATTTTGAGCGGGAACAGGAAACCCGTAAACGCATTAAATCGGCGTTACGCTACCCTAGTTTTGTGATCACGGCGATTTTAGTTGCCATTGTTATTCTCAATATTTTCGTGATTCCTACTTTTGCCAATATGTTCTCTAAGCTTGGCGCAGATTTGCCACTTGCGACTAAAGTGCTCATCGCAAGTTCAGAATTTTTCATGAATTATTGGCCGCATATGCTGGTGGCGCTTGTCGGTATTATTTTTGGCATTCGTTATTACGTCAAAACACCAGTTGGTCGTTATTTTTGGGATAAACGCAAACTAAAATTACCAGTTGTAGGCAGTATTATTGAGCGTTCTATTTTATCTAGATTCACTCACAGTTTTGCCATTGTATTAAAGGCTGGTGTGCCGATGACATCAGGTTTAAGCCTAGTGTCAGATGCAGTTGACAATAACTACATGCGAGAAAAGATTGTAGGCATGCGCCAAGGTATTGAAAGCGGTGAAAGCTTACTCCGAACCGCAATTAGTAGCGAACTTTTTACTCCTCTCGTGCTACAAATGGTGGCAGTGGGGGAAGAGACAGGGCGCGTAGATGAACTGCTAGAAGAGGTAGGAGATTACTACGAGCGAGAAGTCGACTATGATTTAAGTACATTAACCGCTCGCATTGAGCCTATTTTATTGGTTGTGGTAGCAGCGATGGTATTAGTGCTAGCGTTAGGTATTTTTACCCCAATGTGGGACATGGCATCGGCATTCCAAGGCAAATAATGGATGTTCAAGCGAAGGCGATAGGTCGAGATAAGTCAATGACAGAACTATTAGTTATTGTCATTGTTTTAGGGCTATTGATGGCTAGTTTTATTAGTACTTTCTTAGAACAAGAAGAAGAAATCAACGATGTAGGATTTAGTGCATTGGCTAATAACTTTGCCAGTCAAGTTCAGGCCATTCGTGGTCAATGGATGATGGATGGAAAACCCAGTCGCTTGATTCTTAAGGAAGTCTCAGGTCGACAATCAACTGTGGTTGTAAACGACTTAGGTTGGGTAACAGCTGAGAGTTGCCAGGCGATATGGCAGAGTGTACTCGACATACCGCTAACATTTATGAATCAACCTGTCGGAGTTGTTGCTAAGGTAGTTGTAGGAGAAGATAACTTGGATCTCACCTCTCAAACCCACAGTTGTCGCTACGCGTTAAATGAACTTATATTCTTTGACTATATGTTGCTCTCGGGCAAGGTTGTTGTGAATAAATACTGATAGGCTGATAGCTTGTCTCTAGTGAATATGAAACTTAATTGAAAAGTCAGTGACTTAACTGATGATTCACTGCTAGAATGAAATCAATTACGAATTAGAACAAGTGTGCGCATGAAACTACAAAAAGGTTTTACCCTAATTGAGCTTGTTATCGTTGTTGTTATTCTCGGTTTTTTAGCCGTAACAGCGATCCCTAAGTTTTTAGATTTGACTGATCAAGCCAAGCAAGCAAACATTGAAGGCATGGCTGGCGGTTACGCAACCGCAGTATCATTAGTGCGAGCGCAATGGGAAGCAGAAGGTCGACCTGAGAATAGCTCAGGTCAAAATTCAGTCAATTATGATGGCGTAGACTTAGTGCTGACCACTGAAGCAACTGATGTTCGCCCTGGCTATGTGACGGGCTTAACGGATGGTGCATCACTTGGTGGTGGTTTCGATGTGAATAACTGTGTAGAGATATGGCAGAATATTTTGCAGCAACCGCCAGTCGTAGAATCGACGATTACGAATTTAAACAATAATGGTGCGTCTGACTATTTAGCAACAAGCATTGCAGGCTTGGGTAATGCTAATAATGCAGTTTGTGCATATTACTTAAAAGAGTCGTTAGCAAAAGACTCAAATGGTAACTTTATTGCGCCAACGTCAGCTGCAGCAACGTCAACAGGAAACTTATTCACTTACGATCCATCAAACAGTTCTGTGGTCGTTTATATCAACAATTAGTTTAGTACTTTTAAGAGTGTGATTATGAAAACGTTAAACAAAAATAGTGGTTTTACTTTAATTGAACTCGTCGTAGTAATTGTAATTTTAGGGATTCTTGCAGCAACGGCTGCACCTAGATTTATTAATTTGCAAGACGACGCTCGCACAGCAACGTTAAATGCTGTTAAAGCTTCAATGCAAAGTGCAGCGACTTTGGTGAACAGCAAGTCATTAATTGAAGGCAATCAAGATACAGCACCGGGTGGAACAGTCGACGTTGCCGTAAATGGTGTTAATGTATTGATTGCTTATGGCTACCCTCGCTCAAATAATGCTGCCGCTGAAACATCATGGAAAGATAACCTGCTAGATTTAGATACGGCGGTGTTCACTATTGATGAAATAGGCGGCACAATTTACGTTTATCCAGCGGGAAATACCGCACCTAAAGGTACGACTAGCTCAACTACTAACAACTGTTTCGCTTACTACACAGAAGTTAGTGCTGTCGGCGGTACGCCAGCCATCGAGGTGGTTGATTGTTTATAATTCTTTGTGAATGATAAACGCATAGAAAAAGAGGACTTGAATCCTCTTTTTTTGTATTTATGATTTTATATGAATAAACAAAGCACTAGCTGTTCTAAAATATCCATTACAATTTTGGATTCCTACAAGCTTAACGTATACTAATCAGACTATTAGCTTTCCATTTCTTGTGGTTTCCGTACGTGATAGCAGGGTATTTTCAGTCATCTTATCGATTTCAGAGAACAGCTTTAAAGGGCTTTACGCTTATTGAGCTAGTTGTCACTATGATAATTATTGGCATTCTTGCCGTGACTATCTTGCCGCGCTTTACTGGCACTCAAGGATACGAAGAATACACTTACCGCGCCCAAGCAATTGCGATACTTCGCAATGTTCAAACCAAAGCTATGCAACAATCTGTTGGTGGCTGCCACGATATTTTGGTCGACGCCACACATTTAGGTATTCCTGATCAAAACCCTTGCGCCGCAAACGCCAGCTTCTCAAGTAACTATGGCGATAGTGATGATTTAACAAGGTTTGCTGAATTACAAGTTGATAATAGACACCAAGTCAGTTTTTCACTCACAGGGAGTAGTGCGAGTGAATTTACTATTGGTTTTGATCAAATGGGGCGACCGGATGAAGATTGTGCGGGCGGTTGCGATATTGAAATTAATGGTCAAGACACGTTAATTTTAAGGGTTGAGTCTGAGGGCTACATTCATGCGCTCTAGTTTCTTGCAAGCTAGTTTCTCTCGCGCGAATAAAAAAGCTAAAGGCTTTACATTACTTGAACTCGTCATCGGCATAGTGGTGTTGGCTATTTCTTTTTCTGTTATCACTAGTTTTATCGTCCCTCAATCAGAGCAAAGTGCCAACCAGATCCATCAAATACGTGCCGCAGAGTTGGGGCAATCTTTGATGAATGAGATTTTAGCTAAAGCTTTTGATGAGCAGTCTGACCTCGTAGGAGGTGCAGTTCGCTGTGGTGAAACTGGTTTAAATGCCTGCACCATAAGTTCCAGTTTTGGGCCAGATGGTGCTGAAACAAGGGCTAGTTTTGACGATGTTGATGACTATCATAACTTGAATGAAAGCGGTGACAACATTCAGGGTGTTTCAGGCGATAACTCACTTGTAGGTTTATATTCGGGCTACCGCGTTCAAGTCGCCGTTGCGTATGATGATACATTCAACGGAAGTGACACAGGTTCGTTAGTTAAGCGCATCGATATCACTGTTACTACACCGAGTGGTGAAACTGTCCAGTTTGCGACCTATAAGGCGAACTTCTGATGATGAAACGTCGCAAGCTGCCACTGCATACCAAAGTCAAATACTCTCAGGGCTTTACGCTGGTCGAGATGGTTACCGTTATTATTTTACTCGGCATTGTTTCACTTGGAGTGACGAGTCTACTGAGGTTCGGCACGCAAGCTTATGTCGATGTAACTGCCCGAGATGAATTAATTGCGAGTGGTCGATTTGCTGTAGAGCGATTGAATCGCGAAATTCGCGCCGCTTTGCCTAATTCTGTAAAAGAAACCAGTGGTGGTACTTGTATTGAATTTGTGCCAACGGTTGGTAGTGCGATATACCAAGATGTGCCCGTTGGACCAGAGGCCAGTCGCAATACAATAGATATTATTCGATTCGATCAAACCTCGCCTGCTTATACAACACCTGAAAATTATGACGTTGTCGTTTATCCACTATATCCTGAAGATGTTTATGTCGCTGGAAATAACAAAACGGCAAGCTTACAAGGCTTAAATGAAACCACGACCAATGAATGGGAACTTGTCTTAGCGGGGAGTATGTTATTTGCTGATGACTCACCAACCAGCCGCCTATTCTTTATAGAGAGGAATTCTGTTGAATTTTGCATTATTGGTAGCACGTTAACCCGCAATAATGTCTTAATGGCAGAAGATTTAAGTTTGGCATCAAGGTTTGAAGTTAATGAGGCAACCCATTTGAGAAATGCTGTGGTAACCGCATTGTTGGTGTTTGAACGAGATGGTGAGCGCGTTACATTTAATAATGAAGTGCAGGTGATTAATGTTCCTTAACCCCTCTTTCCAAAACAAGCGATTGGCGTCAGGAACTCGGGCTGGGCAGCGAGGTAGTTCGCTGGTGATTGCTATTTTTATTTTGGTGGTTATGTTGTTATTGGGGGTAGCACTCACACGGGTACTGTCTACGAGCGGTGAAACAATTGCTTATGAAGTGGTCGGTGCTAGAGCTTATCAGGTTGCCAATATTGGTTTACAGCGCAGGCTTACTGAGCTATTTCCATTAAATGAAACGGCTAACTATTGTAACGGAGATGATATCGCTGGTGTTGATCCTGACGGTAATGCCATTGTCATAAATAACGACTACTTGACATCCATTAGTACTGTGACAGGTTTAAATACTTGTCAGGTCGTTGAAATGCAATGCACCGACTTTAAGGTTGATGATGTGGTTTATTATCGCCTGACGTCGACAGGGCAATGTGGCGTCGGCGATGATACCGTCTCTCGTGTTGTTGAAGTTGAGGCACGCAGTTTATGATGTTAACTATGCGCACTATTTTTACATGGATAATCTGTTTTTTTGCTCTTTCACCCGCATTTGCTTATGCAACGCAATGCAGTGCAATATTCCCTGGTAGTAATTCACTGGCATCTCCTGCTGGCGCTGTATTGGGGAGCGATGTCAATTGTGACGGCGGAAGTTGTCAACCTATCCCTAGCTTCGAACAAGTTATTCCGCTTCCGACAATTACCCCCACTACACTTTTTAATAACAACAATTTATCAGATGGCGTATACGAGCACACCGGCTGGGGAATGGGGAATGGTCAGAACGTCAACTTCAATGGTTCGGGTACAGCAGTCATATACTTTAATGGTAGTGTTGACATTTCCAATAACACTAAGATTAATGATAACGGCTCTCCATCGAATGTTTTAATCGTGGTTTATGGCTCGCTAACTATTAGACAGGGCGTAGATATAAACGCACATGTTTATGTCGCAGGGGCAACGACGATAGAACAAAATACAGAATTTAATGGTGCTTTATCTAGCGCAGGGCCTATTGTGGTTGGTAACAATGTTGACTTCACTTTCGATAGTGCTGATGTCGATGGGCTTAATGGTCACGGCTTTTGTGATTCTGGTCCGGAACTATTGTTGCACTTGCCACTAGATGAAGGTACAGGTCAAACAACAGCAGATCTGAGTAGCTATAATCGCTCAGTGATATTGGGAAATAGCAATAGTATAGATAGTCGTGATCCTACTTGGCTGTGTGAAGCGTCAGGGCATTTCATGAACTTTAATCGCTCGAGTAACCAGCACCTTGAAGTCGATGCGTTTACTCCTCCATCACAAGGCACTGTTGCGTTCTGGATGCGAGCATCTTCTTTAACCAATGCGCGGCAGAGAATATTTGGCTTTGGTGACGGCTGGGAAGCTCGCTGGGAAAGAAGTGATAGACGCATTTATTGGGATGTAAACCGTCCTGGCAGCAATGGCACAATTCGAACTTCTAGTGCCGTAACAGAGCTCAATCAGTGGATACATTTCGCATTTATGTCAGATGCCACTACTGGGGATTGGGCAGTCTATAAAAATGGTGTGTTGGAAAACTCTGGTAACACATCTCTAACTACTCAATCAGCATCAACGTTATTTATTGGTGGTAGTAGTTGGCGCACGTCCGATGACCATTTTAGCGGCGATTTAGAGGATTTTAGGCTGTATCAGGGAGTTTTATCCTCAAGCGAGATAAGTGCATTAGCCAGCAATACGCCAACGGAAATAACCTGTGAAGTCACGCCAATCCTTAATTACCGGTTTGACGAATGTAGTTATACTGGCATATCTGGCGATGTCTTAGACCAAACTAATAACTTTAGTGGTACTTCAAATGGCTTAACGTCGCCATCTGTTGACGCTGTCCTCAATAGCGCCTTAGATCTCAGCGCAGATGGAACGAGTGACTGGGTGCAAGTACCCAGCAATGGCATTGATGGTTTAGACGCATTGTCGCTATCTGTGTGGTTTAAAACAGACGAGAATAAGAGCCAACAAGAAATCTTCCAAGCACTAGGCAGTAGCACTGGCGATGATGAGTTTGAAGTTTATTTGCAAGGCGATGACGACGTAATCGTAAAAACTAAAGACGATAGCACCACGTTATCAAGCAGCATCGATTTTGACGATAATCGCTGGTATCACATGGTCATTACACGTTCTGGTGAAGATGTTTGTTTGTACATTAATAGCGCACTTCAAGACTGTGATGACGACCAAAACACTGGTCCACTATCTGTACCTAACGCTAATGCTGTGGTCATCGGCCAAGAACAAGATGCGTTTGGTGGGAATTTTAGTACATCACAGAATTTCGAAGGTCTGTTAGATGAGTTCAAATTGTTTGATGTCGCGCTGTCCAGCAATGATGTTCAAACGATTTACAATAATGAACTAGCTGGCAATAACTTTGACGGTAGCAACAGAGAACCCGTTGATTGTGTTTTAGAAGCCATCGCGTTTTATCAGTTCGAACAAGATAACTTCTTATCTGGTATCGAAGATTCAACCAGCAACGCATTTACCGCTACTAATCTTGGCGGTGCACTTGATAACGATAGTCAATATTGCCGTGGCTTTGAATCTAATGGTGACAACAATTCTGATACTACATCAAATGCGTTTATTACGCCCATTGATGTGGATGCTGACATTGGTGTTCGCGGTACTATAAGTTTCTGGTTCAACAGTGACATTGACTGGAACGACGAGCAAGAGCGCGTACTATTTGATGCGTCAATGTGTGATAATCCGAACAATTGTCGTACGAGTGACAAGTATTTCACATTAGAGATTCGCAGCGATGGGCGTTTAAAATTCAATTTTGAGGATGCCAGTGATCGTGATTTTAGCCTCACAGAACCGTCAATTTCTGCACGAGATGCCGATACTTGGTATTACATCACTACCACTTGGGATTTTCAAAGCAACAACTTTCAGCTCTATGTCGATGGTGTTCAGAGGTTCTCGAGGTCGGTAAACAATTTAAACAATAGAATTGAAGATCTCGGTAACTTAGTCTTTGGTGACAATTCCTCTGGATATACGGGCAACGGTGATAGCAGTCTTGCCTCGCCGCTATCGTCACATGGACGTTTTGACGAAGTTAAAATTTACAATACTGTTATTAGTCAATCGCAAATAGAAGCTGATATGCAAGGCACTGATTGTGATAGTAATCCGCTATTCCAATTTACTCACGATGGCAATGGCATCACTTGCCAATCAGATCCGGTTAACGTAATTGCTTGTAGTAATGCGACTTGTACTTCGACAGATACGTCGGTTAATACCAGCATCGACTTGGTTGTCAGTAATGGCGATTCAATAACGGTCGATATTGTTAATGGTGTAGGAGCTACGGCATTTAATTATACCGATACATCAACGCCAGCAATTTTGTCATCTTCTGCTGACTATTTGTGTACCAATACATCGCTTAGCAACAGTTTAGGTCAAACGGATGCTGATTGTGGCCTTAACTTCAGTGATGCAGGCTTTGTGTTTAGCACTATCGGTAACCAAATCGCAGGTGTTGGCTACGATGGCATTACTATCACTGCAATTGAAGCGAATGAAACTGGTGCTTGTAGTGCACTCTTTACGAGTCCTACACAGGTTGGCTTGGCGATACGTTACTTAGCGCCTAATACGACAACCAGTAATACGTACACGATTGGCGGAACGAGCATCAATAAAAGCACGGTTGCACCAATCACCTATACCGATATCGACCTGAATTTTAATGCTTCCGGTGTTGCAACATTACCAGAGAATATCTACTACGACGCAGGCCAAATATCCTTGTCAGCATATAAAGTGATTCCGGCTTCGGGTAATCAAGTGGAAGTTGCTTTAGCTGGCAGTAGTAATAGCTTTTGGGTGAGACCGGATAGCTTTATTCTTACAAGCCCATTGGCAGGGGCGAGTGGTACTCATGCAGCTGGCGACGATTTTAACTATGAAATTAATGCGGTTAATCGCCAAGGTAATACTACCAGCAACTATCGCCCCAGTAGTAGTGTACAAGCTTCAGTAGTAAGAGTTACGCCAACATCAAATGATGCCACTAATGGCACTTTCACCTTTGATGACGCTTTGGGTGGGCAAGTCGTGGCCTCCAGTGAAAGCTTCAGCAATGTTAACTTTGATTTTCAGGACATCGGTATTGCTACCCTCAGCACCGGTGCCTATTCGGAAGTTGGCAGTGTTTCATTGGATGTGCGCGATAATAATTATGCAGGGCTCGGCTTAGTTGTCGATGCTGATGCCATCGTTCTCGGGCGCTTTACGCCTAAATATTTCGAACAGACGGTGATTGAGCATGGCCAAATTACAGGGCAATGTGGCGCTTGGGCATACTCTGGGCAATTAAAAACTGACGGCAATGGTACAATTGGTTACGGCGTAGCCCCGACACTATTGATTGTTGCTAAAAACGCAGATGGCGATACAACGCTTAACTACCGAAATTTTGGCGGTGGTGATAATCACAGCTTTCTCAGCAATAGTAGTGTTACGGTTATACCGCCAACAGAAGATATCGCATTAGGGGCTGAATCTAAGCCTTTATTACTTTCAGGTACCTTATTTGAAGGGATGTTGACGCAAAAGCTCGATCAATCTAACGCAGTCGTCAGTGGTGAGTTCACTTACACATTCAGTACCGGTGATCACTATGTTTATACGCGGGTTCTTAACGCTGTTGTTACGCCATTTAATGCGCAATTTGATATCGCTGTCGATAGTATTACAGATTCTGACGGAGTAATCGCAACTATCCTTAATAATGTTGAAATCAGAGGAAATACCCAGATTCGTTTTGGACGTCTGTTGCTTGAAAACGCCTACGGTCCCGAAACAAGTGCACTGGCTCAAACGTTTAAAACGCAATACTTAACCAACGCAGCAACAATGTCGTTTACTAACAACACTGATGACAGCTGCTCACCCATCTCGGCAGATAATGCCAATTGGATAATTACCGACAATGATAATAGTGAAGGGCTAACAGCGAGTGATATTAGCAGAGACGGTAGTGATGGCACAATGCTCTTGGGCGAATTTGATGGCATTTCACTACGTAGCACCAATAATGAACAAGGCAGTGTGAATGTTGAATACTCTACCCTTGATTGGTTGAAGTTCGATTGGAATGGCGATGGGGTCTATGACAATAATGCAAATGCGGTGGCGACATTTGGACGTTATCGCGGCAACGATAGAATTATTTATTGGCGTGAAGTTAATAACTGATTAAGTCATTAGCATGTAAAATTGAAATGCCGAGTTTTTTGCAGCGCGAAATTGAGGATATCTGACAGATAAACTTACATTTATGTTGGTTTTTTCACCGTTTCGATCCAAAACTGGAAAAAACTTCGCTTTTCCCACATTTTTTTCTTAAAGTGTGCACACAAGCCAGTAATACTGGGTTATGATAACTCGATCATTATGCGTTAATTTAGAAGAATAAATAAGTTCCTCTCGCTAACCTGCAACAGTTATAGGGTATTTCGTTAATATGTTTAAGAAATTGCGCGGAATGTTTTCTAACGATTTATCAATCGATTTAGGAACAGCGAACACATTAATTTATGTTAAAGAACAAGGGATTGTGTTAAACGAGCCCTCAGTTGTCGCCATTCGACAAGACAAAGCGGGCGGTTCAAAAAGCGTTGCAGCGGTTGGTTTGGCTGCGAAACAAATGCTTGGTAGAACGCCGGGCAACATCGAAGCTATTCGTCCGATGAAAGATGGTGTAATTGCCAACTTCTTTGTCACAGAAAAAATGCTTCAGCACTTCATCAAGCAAGTGCATAGCAATAACTTTTTACGTCCAAGTCCTCGTGTACTTATCTGTGTTCCTTGTGGTTCAACACAAGTAGAACGTCGTGCAATTCGTGAATCAGCACTTGGTGCTGGCGCACGTGAAGTGTACTTAATCGACGAGCCGATGGCAGCAGCAATTGGTGCTGGTTTACCGGTATCTGAAGCGACAGGTTCAATGGTAGTAGATATCGGTGGTGGTACAACGGAAGTCGGTATCATTTCACTTAACGGTGTTGTTTACTCATCATCTGTACGCATCGGTGGTGACAAGTTTGATGAAGCGATAATCAACTATGTACGCCGCAACTTTGGTTCACTTATTGGTGAAGCAACTGCAGAGCGGATTAAGCACGAAATTGGTTCAGCTTACCCTGGTGAAGAGCTTGTAGAAATTGAAGTACGCGGTCGTAACTTAGCGGAAGGTGTACCACGTAGCTTTACGCTAAATAGCAACGAGATTTTAGAAGCATTACAAGAGCCATTAACGGGTATCGTAAGTGCCATCATGGTTGCATTAGAACAATCGCCACCTGAGCTAGCATCGGATATTTCTGAGCGCGGTATGGTATTAACCGGTGGTGGTGCATTACTTAAAGATCTAGACCGTTTATTAATGGAAGAAACTGGCATCCCTGTTGTGGTTGCTGAAGATCCTCTAACTTGTGTTGCACGCGGCGGTGGTAAAGCAATCGAAATGATTGATATGCACGGCGGCGATTTATTCTCTTACGAATAACCTAAATAGTGCCAGCTTAGCTGGCACTTTTCTTTTATATGAATCCAATATTCAAACATGGCCCGTCAGCCCAGCACCGTTTAGTGATAGTTTTGATGCTATCTGGCTTGCTGGTATTTTTTGATCACAAAATGGCGAGCTTTGAAGGTGTAAGAGGCTACTTACAATCGGTGGTTAGCCCGTTGCAATATATCGCCAATACACCTAAACAAATGACCATTTGGGCGGCAGAAAACCTAGTTACACGTAAAACGCTAATGGAAGATAATCAAGCGTTGAAAGTGAATGAGTTACTGCTCAAAGAACAATTGATTGAGCTTGAAATCGTAAAACAAGAAAATGAGCGTCTGCGCTCTTTACTTGCTTCTCCACTGCGCTCCGAGCACAAGAAAATGGTTGCTGAGATTCTCGCGGTAGATAGCGATCCATATTCTCACCAGATCGTGATTAACCGCGGCGCCAATGATGGCGTTTATGAAGGGCAGCCAGTGCTCGATGAGAACGGTATTGTCGGCCAAATTCTGCATGTGGGTACGACCACGAGCCGTGTCATTCTTATCACTGATTTATCTCACGCTGTCCCTGTGCGGGTAATGCGCAACGGCACACGCTTGATAGCTTCTGGCACAGGCAGAGTAGAAAGGTTATCTCATACCCATGTGTCTCACTCTGCAGATATCCAATCCGGTGATTTGCTTGTAACCTCTGGCCTTGGTGGCAAATATCCAGAGGGTTACCCAGTTTCAACTGTGATATTAGTGCGTAAAGACGAGTCACGTCCTTTTGCGCAAGTGTTATCTAAGCCTGTTGCTGATATCGATAAGTTAAGATACTTACTTTTATTGTGGCCAAGTGCGCCGTCGAGCATGTTTGCGCCGAAGCCACAAACGCGCCCAACACAGGAGAATGACAATGCTAGCCAATAACGGCATTATTATCCTGTTTAGTCTTTTAATCGCACTGGTTGCTAGCATTATGCCGATGCCACTTAAAGTGGATGCTTTTCGCCCTGATTGGGTACTGATTGTATTGGTTTACTGGAGCTTGGCGTTGCCTAATCGCGTTAGCGTGTTAACTGCCTGGGTGATGGGATTGCTGCTTGATGTCTTGTTGGGCTCAGTGTTGGGTGTTCATGCCGCAGCGATGGCGATTTCGGTGTACATCTCAGCAGTAAATTTCCAGAAGATTCGTAACTTCTCTGTGTGGCAACAATCACTTATCATAGGCGTGATTGCAGCGCTCTATCATTTGTTAGTGTTTTGGATGCAGCGCATCTTGACGGACATTGTATTTTTACCAAGCTACTTGTATCCGGTCGTAACTGCGATGGTGATTTGGCCTTGGGTATTTTTATTACTGAGAAAAGTGCGTCGCCATTTTAAAATTTCATAGCAAACGAATACGATCTGGAAGGCTTTTACTTAGCTTACTTGAATGTGTTTGTGTGAAAAGGCCTGATATAGAAAAGGTAATATTCATTCATGACTAACTTAATTTTAGCGTCGCAATCACCAAGACGAAAATCTTTGCTTACACAGTTAGGCTATGAGTTTAGCTGCATGCCCGCCAATATCGATGAAACGCCTAAAGTTGGCGAACAACCTGCTGATTATGTCGCCAGGTTGTCGTTTGAAAAAGCTACCAATATTGCCGATTCGATAATTGCAGATTTAACCGAAGACAAAACACCTTTTGCGGTATTGGGCAGCGATACTTCAGTTGTCATAGACGGTAGAATTCTCGGTAAACCAGAAGACTTCAATGATTTCGCAGATATGATGAACTTGCTGTCTGGTAATTGCCATCAAGTCATGACGGCAATCTCAGTTGTTACGAATCAAACTAGTGAAACACAAGTTATCGTTGCCGATGTTTACTTTGCCTCATTAACTGAACAAGACATAAAAGCGTACTGGGAAACAGGTGAGCCGCAAGACAAAGCGGGTGGCTACGGTATTCAAGGTATTGCAGGGAAGTTTGTTACTAAGATTAATGGTAGCTACTCTGCCATAGTCGGACTACCATTATACGAGACAAATCAATTGCTTAATCAGATGCTGACTGTAAATTAAGACAGCTAGCAACTTAAAAGTGCCAATTAAATCAAGGTAAGAGCAAAAGTTATAGGCAAAGGTATTTTAGATTAGTCGGTGTTAGCCGCAAACTAGCGGTAATCGAATAAAGTTTAAGTAAAACAAGGAGTAAAGTAGCGAAATGAGTGGTGAGTTATTAATCAATGTTACTCCAAGTGAGACACGTGTAGCGTTAATCGAAAACGGTGTGTTGCAGGAACTTCATGTTGAACGAGAGGCCAAACGAGGCCTCGTCGGCAATATCTATTTAGGTAAAGTAATCCGAGTCTTGCCAGGAATGCAGGCTGCCTTTGTCGATATCAACCTAGATAAAGCGGCATTTCTTCACGCGTCTGATATCCACTCTAAATTAATGATCAACGAAGACGGAAAAGAAGTTAAAGAAGCGGAACAAGTGCCAGACATCCGCACTTTGGTTCATGAAGGGCAGTACATCATGGTGCAGGTGGTAAAAGATCCACTTGGCACCAAAGGCGCTCGTTTGACTACTGATATCACCATCGCTTCTCGTTATCTTGTGCTTATGCCGAACGCTAGTCATGCAGGAATCTCCCAACGGATAGAAGATGTAGGTGAGAGAAATCGTTTACGTGATATTGTTGTGCCTTATTGTGATGATACTCATGGCTTTATCGTTCGCACTGCCGCAGAAGGGGCTGGTGAATTAGAGCTTGCTCATGATGCAGAGTTTTTGCGACGTGTATGGAACAAGGTGCGCGAACGTAAAGAACGAAAGCAAACTAAAGCGCCTATATATCAAGACTTGTCTCTGGCGTTTCGCGTTATTCGTGACTTCTTTGGCACAGAACTAGAACGTATTCGCATTGATTCAAAATTAACTTACGATCAGCTATGTGAATTTACGCAAGAGTTTGTACCTAACTTAGCATCGGTCATTGAATACTATCCTGGTGAGCGGCCAATCTTTGATTTGTTTGATGTTGAAGCCGAAATTCAGCGCGCACTCGATAGGAAAATAACACTTAAATCAGGCGGTTACCTCATTATTGATCAAACTGAAGCAATGACCACTATTGATATCAATACAGGTGCCTTTGTTGGCCACCGCAATTTAGAAGAAACCATCTTTAGTACCAATATAGAAGCAACACAAGCCATTGCCCGTCAGCTTAGGTTAAGGAACCTAGGTGGTATAATCATTGTCGACTTTATCGATATGGACAATGAAGACCATAAAAAGCGTGTCTTACATAGCCTTGAAATGGCGATGGCGAAAGATAAAGTTAAATTTAGTATTCACGGTTTTTCATCGCTCGGGCTTGTTGAAATGACGCGTAAGCGGACAAGAGAAAGCTTAGAACATATTCTCTGTGACGAATGTCCGGTTTGTGATGGCAAGGGCTCGTTGAAAACCGTAGAGACTGTATGTTTTGAAATTCTGCGTGAAATCGTCCGTGTTAATCGCGCCTATGATGCAGATCAGTTCATAGTTTATGCCTCTAAGGCCGTTAGTGAGTCATTACTTAATGATGAGTATCACAACTTAGCAGAGCTTGAAGTGTTTATTGGAAAATTAATTAAAGTGCAGACAGAGTCTATGTATAATCAGGAGCAGTTTGACGTTGTTATGATGTAACAGCGCCAATTAACTGCCGTGCTTGGCAAATTGACTGTCTATCAGTAGTAAAGGTTATCGTTTGAATATTACCGCGTGGTCAAATAAATGGTTAAACAGAGTATATAAAAGTATCGCAATACTTTTAGTGCTGTTTGCCGTGATTATTAGCGGCTTTCGTTTGTTACTCCCTTATGCTTATCACTACAAAACAGACCTGCAAAACTACGTAAACAATAATTACCAGACTAATATTGAAATTGGCTCTCTGTCGATGGATTGGCAAAAGTTTGGTCCTGTCCTCGTCGCTAACAATGTCAGTTTGTTAAGTACAGATGCGGTTGCTGTGTTTATCGATAATGTCGATATCAAAGTTAACTTTTGGCTGAGCTTACGCCACCGCACATTTATCACACAGGGCTTTACACTCGATGGAGCTAAGATATTTGTCGACCAGACCTTATTAGCGCAAAATGCGGGCGCGAATTCAAACCAAGCCATTTATCGTCGTATCTCTGATTTATTTTTATTGCAGGTGAACAAATTCTCGCTCGCTGATAGCCAACTGATTGTGCGTTCAGCACACGGCGATAAAGAGATTTCGATCGATCATTTGAATTGGCTTAACCAAGGTAACCGGCACAGAGCCAGCGGTAGTATTATCGATGTAAACGTCACAGAAAATAGCGTGAATTTACAACTCGATATGCAAGGTGGCGCTATCGATAATATGACAGGTCAGGTTTATGTGAATGCGACTCAAGTAAGTATTCACCCATGGCTTGATGACTGGTTATTGCTGGACGACAAAGATACCTACTCTACGGTAAATGCTGATGTGTGGCTAAACGTAGACCAAGGTGACTTGGTTGATATGCAAGTAGAGTTATCCGACAGTGTCATGGGTTGGCAACAAAACGGCGATTCACAAGAATTTAAACTAACCAAAGGTAGTTTCTACGGCCGTTTTGGCGACATTGTCACTCAGTGGCACTCTTCGGGCTTATCATTCGTTGTTAACGACCATACTTGGCAGCCAGTATTTGTTAACGGTACTGTTATGGGAAGTACCTTAGATACTTACATTTCTCAAATTGACCTTGGTGACATTGCCAAGCTTGCCCCACTGCTGACTAAAGAGCCAGAGAGTCTAGCTAAACTTCACCAATTAAACCCTGAAGGGCAGCTAGCGGATATTCACTTGTGGAAAACGCCTACTATGTTTGCTGCAACTGCGGAGCTTGAGGACTATCAACAAACAAGTGTTGGCAGTGTTCCTGGCTTAAAAAATATCAATGCTGAATTGATGTTAAAGGGAAATCAGCTATTTGCGAAAGTAGCCTCAAAAGAAGCTGCGCTTGATTTTGGTGGTTTGTTTAATGATCCACTAGCGTATGATGCGTTGTCAGCGGATGTGAACGTTACTTGGCAGGATAGCGATTTAACGGTAGATGTTGACAACACGACCTTCTCTAGCGCCGATCTTGATTTAAGCGCTCAAGCGAGTGTTGTAATCCCCAATGACGCTCCTCCTTCTATGGCACTCTTCGCTGATTTAGTGCAACGCGACGTTAAGCTAGCTAACCAGTATTACCCAAATCAGTACATGGGGGGCGATTTAGTTGACTACCTCAATCGGTCGCTGAAATCTGGACGTATTGCACAAGGTCGAGTTTTGTTTAACGGACAGTTTAAGGACTTTCCGTTTAACAACAATGAAGGCATTTTTGTAGTTGATGCAGAGCTTGTCGATGCTGAATTCGAGTTTGAGAAAGCATGGCCAAGTATTTCCCAGATGGCTGCAAATTTGAGCTTTATTAACAATTCGATGGCAATTACTGCTCGCGGTGGTTATCTAGGGCAATTAGCCGTCGGCGGCACAACTGCTGTCATAGATGATTTAAAGCAAGAACAGTTACTCGTTATCAATGCTGCGTTTAATAAAGAGTCACCACGTCGTATTCATCAACTGTTGAATCAAAGCCCGTTGCAAAATAGTGTTGGAGCTACGTTGGACCAATTGACCATCATTGGCGATGTCACGGGTAAAATGCAGATAGATGTACCATTAAAGCATGCTAATGACACAGTAGCTTATGGTGAAATTGCATTTGTCGACAATCAGCTTGAATTAGCTACACCTGATATGTCGTTTACGAAGATAAATGGGCAACTGAATTTTGAAAACGAAGTCATTACCACCAATGATATCGCGTTAACGTGGCGAGGGATGCCGTTAAGCCTCAAGGTATCGGGTAATGATAAAGACGACTATTACCTTACCAACATTGATATTGATGCTAAGTGGCAGCAAGGTCAGTGGCAACAGCAGCTACCGGAGTCTTTAAAAGACTATGCTAGTGGCGATGTTAACTGGCAAGGCAATATTGCCTTAAACATGCACAAAGGTGGCGGCTTCTCTTATCAAGCCAAAGTTGAAAGTGACCTTGTTGGTACACGTTTCAGTTTGCCTAAGCCATATGAAAAAGCTGCGGAAGAAAGTGAAAATGTCTTAGCCGAAGTCTCTGGTCAGCTGGACAAATCGACCATTACTGCACAAATTGGTGATCAACTAAGCTTCTATGGCGTGCTAGATCACAAATCGACGCAATTTCAACGTTCTCACCTCGTACTTGGCAATGAAGCTATGCTGTTGCCAATGGACGGTTTTCATATCACAACAAAACTACGTCAAGCAGATATCTTAGATTGGGAGCCCTTGATTCAAGATATTTTAGCCAGTCTCAGTCAAGATTCACAACAAAGTGATGTCGCATTGTTTCCGTCGCCTGAACGTATCAGAGGGAACATTGATACAGTAGATCTTTTTGGGCATAGCCTATCGAATGTTTCATTCAACTTGCTCGACCAAACTGATTGGTGGTTACTTCGACTGACTGCCAAAGAAGCACGAAGCGAGATTAAGTTTTTCCCTAACTGGCTAGAACAAGGCATTTCTATCGACGCAGACTTTATTCACTTCGCAAGCAATATGAGTGAAGCTGGCGATGGTGGTGCTAATGCAGATTCGGATGCAAAAAATAAGTCAGAAGCAAGCGCCGAAGCACAAAGCCAAGTGCAGACCGAACCATTGCCGCAACTGTTAGATTACCAGCAAAGCCTAGAGATATTCTCCAGCGTGCCTAAAGTAGAGTTGGTGTGTGATAGCTGCAAAGTAGGCAGCATTGATTTGGGTGAAGTGAGCTTCACAATAACACATGACGATCAGCGCTTATTGCTCAACAACTTTGTGGCTAAGCGCGGCAAAACAAGGGCTAACTTAAGTGGTGAGTGGCTATTAACACCAGAGAAATCTCAAACATCAATTGAAGGTGAATTGAGGGTCAGCAGTCTGGAACGTGAATTTGAAAACCTTGGTTACGCGTCGATTATCAAAGATAGCGGTATGAAAGGTGAGTATCAGATAAACTGGAACGGAGCTCCACAAGAGTTTGCATTGCCACGCTTAAACGGTGATTTTAAACTGGATATTGACGATGGTTATCTCGCTGATGTGAGTGATAAAGGTGTTCGTATTTTCTCGGTACTAAGCCTTCAGTCACTGGTACGTAAACTGACGCTAGATTTTCGTGATATTTTCGCTGATGGTATGTTTTACAGCTCGATTCGCAGTCGAGGACAAATTAAAGACGGCGTCCTATATACTGATAAAACAGAAATGAAAGGTACCGCTGGTGATTTGGTAGTTAAAGGCAATACTAAACTGTCAGAAGGCTTGCTTGATTATCGCATGAGCTACAAGCCGAACCTGACGTCGAGCTTACCTGTGCTTGCTTGGATTGCGACGTTGAATCCGGTGACCTTTTTAGCTGGTTTGGCAATTGATGAAGTGATTACTTCATCGGTGGTCTCAGAGTTAAACTTTGAGTTAACTGGCAGTATTAATGATCCTAACTTCAAAGAAGTGAACCGCAAGAGTCGTGACGTGAGTGTTGGTAGTTCCAAGCCACCTCAGTTTGTTGAAAATACCACGGCACCTTCACCCGCATTAAATTCCGATAAAAAGAAAAACCTAACCCCACCTTCGCCTATTGAATTAAATGAGGGGAACGGTGTTGATGGTCGATTGTTGTAGACTATGACTGAATCTTTAAGCCATGATGCTTCAGCGGTAAAGTTGACCGCAATTCAACTTTGCTCCGTACCTAATGTAAGCGAAAACTTAGCGCAAATTGATGAGCAATTATCAAAAGCTAGCGATGTTAATTCTAGCAATGCTTTTTCTAACGACGGTGGGGCAAAACATCACTTAGTGGTACTTCCCGAATGTTGTTTGTTTTTTGGTGGCAAAGATAAACAGCAATTGGAACTCGCTCAAAACGCTGAACAAGTCGAACTTATGCTTAGTGGTTTAGTGGATATTGCCAAACGTTATCAGTGTTATTTAGTGGCGGGTAGTTTACCTTTAATGCCAAGTACTGAGAGCGATCGCTTTGTTAACGCTAGCGTAATGTTTTCTCCTGAGGGTGAGATAGTTGCTCAGTACGAAAAATTGCATTTATTCGATGTTGAGGTGGACGATAACGAAAAGTCGTATTGCGAGTCTACCTACACACAGGCAGGGCAACGGATTCAAACAGCTCAACTACCTTTTGCTGGTGTTGGATTGAGTATATGTTACGATTTGCGCTTTCCTGAGCTATATCGCCAACTGGCGCAAGCAGGGGCAAGCATCATTACCGTACCAGCAGCATTTACAAGACCAACAGGTGTTGCGCATTGGCAAGCGTTGTTACAAGCTAGAGCTATAGAAAATCAAGCTTATATCATTGCCAGCGGCCAAGAAGGAATACATGCCAATGGCAGAGAAACTTGGGGACACAGTATGATCATCAGTCCCTGGGGTGAAATTCTGGCACAGTTGCCAGCAGGTGTTGGCAGTATTAGTGCTGACTACGATGATAATTTAGTGCAGCAGATAAGGAAAAGTATGCCTGTTGCTGCTCACAATCGCTTTAAAACAGAGTTAATTCATGACGAATAGTGTAGAACAAGCCCTGCTTGTTGATAGTAATTTAGACAGAACAGCCTTAACCGATACGTTGACGCATATTCATCAACATCATATTGATTTTGCTGATTTATATTTTCAATCTTCTAGTCATGAATCTTGGATGTTAGAAGATGGCATCGTTAAAGAAGGTTCTTACAACATTGAGCGCGGTGTTGGTATTCGTGCCATCTCTGGTGAGAAGACAGGTTTCGCATACTCTGATGATATTTCCGCACAGGCATTAGAAAAAGCAGCGAGTGCCGCTCGAGGTATCGCCAGTAAAGGAGAGCACGGTATAGTTCAAGTATTTAGCGATGTAAATGCTGAAGCGATTTACCACTCACTTGATCCACTTGCTAGCCTTAGCCAAGAAAAGAAAATTGCGTTGATGCACGAAGTTGAAGCGCATGCAAGACAAGCAGACAAGCGTGTTAGTCAAGTTATTGTGAGTTTGTCAGGCGTTTACGAAAAGATACTTGTCGCAGCAACTGATGGTACTTTCGCTACGGATATTCGTCCATTGGTGCGACTTAATTGTTCGGTGTTAGTGGAAGCAAATGGTAAGCGCGAACGCGGTAGTTCAGGTGGCGGTGCACGCACAGATTACAGTTACTTCTTTGAAGCGCAAGGTGACAAACCACGTTACAAGTTCTACGCAGAAGAAGCAGTTCGACAAGCAGTAGTTAACTTAGATGCTATTGAAGCACCAGCAGGCACTTTACCAGTAGTTTTAGGGGCAGGTTGGCCGGGTGTTCTTCTACACGAAGCCGTAGGACATGGCCTTGAAGGTGACTTTAACCGTAAAGGCTCTTCGGCATTTTCCGGCAAGGTAGGCGAGCGTGTAGCCTCTGAGCTTTGCACAATCGTTGATGATGGCACAATAGCTAATCGTCGTGGTTCATTGAATATCGATGATGAAGGCACGCCTGGTCAATACAATGTACTTATTGAAGACGGCATCTTAAAAGGCTACATGCAGGATAAGCACAACGCAGGTCTAATGGGCGTTGCGCCGACGGGGAATGGTCGTCGTGAATCATATGCGCATTTACCTATGCCGCGTATGACAAATACCTACATGTTAGCAGGTGAAAGCCCACCAGAAGATATTATTAAGTCGGTCAAAAAAGGCCTTTATGCGCCAAACTTTGCGGGTGGCCAAGTCGATATAACATCGGGAAAATTCGTATTTACCAGTGCGGAAGCTTACCTTATTGAAGATGGTAAAATTACCTCACCTGTTAAAGGTGCAACACTCATCGGTAGTGGCCCTGAATCAATGCAGAAAGTCAGCATGGTGGGTAACGATTTAGCGTTAGATGCTGGTGTTGGTGTTTGTGGCAAAGATGGTCAAAGCGTTCCTGTAGGTGTCGGTCAGCCAACCTTGAAAGTAGATGAGATGACTATTGGTGGTACGCAATAAGCTTTTGTTTCTCCAAAATTATCATATGAACTCATTAAAGCCAGCACTATAGTTGCTGGCTTTTTTCTTCTATGTTTTTTGTCTAATTTGGATATTTTGCGCAAATATCAAAAACTTCCGATAATTGTGGTACATTTAAAGCATAACGAAAATAATAGCAGCCAATACCTGAGTTAATCGCCTTGAAACTAATTGCCCTTATAAAATATATCGTTCAGTCAGCAAGTTATGGTGTACTTGCAGCAGTTATTTTAATTCTTTTAGTGCCTGGTTTACGCACTCAGCTAGCTAATTCTACCTTCATTAAAGGTGAAGCGGAAGAAACCGCTCCGCTTTCTTATAACAAAGCCGTTAACAGAGCGGGCCCTGCTGTTGTTAATATCTATTCAGTAGATGAGACAGTAGGTGGCTACGGTCGTAAAGTTCAGAATATTACTAACTTAGGCTCTGGCGTGATCATGGACAGTGATGGCTACATCATTACTAACTATCACGTTATTGAAAATGCAGACCTTGTTGAAGTTTGGCTGCAAAGCGGTCAGAAGTATCATGCCGTTGTTATCGGCTATGATGTTGTCACCGATTTAGCAGTATTGAAAGTTGATGCCGTTAACTTGCCTGTTATCCCACAAAGAGCAGATTTAGAGTCGCTTTCTGGGGATGTGGTGCTAGCTATTGGTAACCCACTCAATCTGGGGCAAACGGTAACGCAAGGCATTATTAGTGCGACAGGTCGCAACGGTTTAAGCAGCATGAACTACACCCACTTCTTGCAAATGGATGCTGCGATTAATGAAGGTAATTCTGGTGGTGCCTTGATTAATACTAACGGTGAATTAGTGGGAATTAACTCTCGTAAATTCAGAGAACGTAACCCACAAATTAACGTGCAAGGTATCTTCTTCGCTGTGCCATACCAACTAGCCCATCGTATTATGCGCAAAATTATTGAGAACGGACGTGTGGTTCGTGGTTGGCTCGGTGTTCAAACCCGCTCAGAGCTTTCTAATACCAATGGCTTTGTAATTGGTGCTGTAACTCCGGGAAGCCCAGCACAAATCGCTGGATTGCAAGCTGGCGACTTTGTTTATCAAATTGATGACAATAAGGTGGTTGGTATAGAGCAGGCACTTGATATTATTGCAGAAACCACACCAGGAACGACACTTAACATGCACCTGTTTCGTGGCAAAGAGCAGTTAGTATTGCCAGTTACTATCGTCGCGTTAAACGTGCCGAGTTAACGCTAAAATAGTGATGAATAGAGTGCCAGAGTTGCTTGTTACTCTTCGTAGCATCACTGATTTCTACACAACGCTCTCTAGCTTGTAAACTAATTGTTGGCTGTATGTTAAATCAATCTTTTTTATATTTTCGTATTGAACACAGAGCTAATAATAGCTATCGTATTGTTTTCATGGAATAACATTAATTGCTCGGAGCAACATCTTGACTCGCAACATAATGCCGATCATGGTCGGTGCACTTTCTTTTCTATGCAGCCTGAATAGTATTGCTGCATCAATTTCATCACTCAAGATTGATGACGAACAAGTTGTTTTTTCACTTAATCAGACTTCCGCAGAAAATATGCCTGCTTGTGTAACGACAGGTAACGAAACCTACTTCGGATTTTCTTTGAATTCGGCTAATGGCAAACACCTTTACAGGGCCCTGATTTTTGCTAATAGCGCTGGTAAAGACGTAACCGTAAAAGGTGCTGGCGATTGCGCCGATGTTGCAGGCATTCAGCGACCCCTATCTATTTCGACGGCGTTTTAAAAACGAGTCTCTTTAATATAACAAGTTAAATACATTACTAATCAAGGAATGATAATGAAAAGGATATTTATCCCTCTTCTTACATTGTTGACGCAGATCACTGCGCTTGCTAGCACGAGCTTAGCAACGCTAAATGTCGATGGGGACGTCGCCCTATTTACGACTGCGGAAGCAAAAACGCACGAAATTCCAAGCTGTGTTGATCAAAGCCGAAAGCAGGAGTGGGCTGTTTCCTTAGATACAGCCAGCGGTAAAGCGATTTACTCGTTGTTAATCGCTGCGATGTCGGGCAATAGAGCAATTACCGTCGAGTCTTCTTTAGACTGTGCAGGTGTTGGCAGTGTTGAGAGGGCCCATAAAGTGACTGTTGATGCGAGTAAGCAAGAGACTTTGCCGACAGGTATCTATCTATACAAAGCAGATGCAAAAACGAAGGTGGGTCGAGTATTTGACCAATATAGGCTCGACCAGTTTTATTACATCCCAGTTGACGAAGCTGGTCATTCCGTTGGTGTAAGGGCTCTTCATTACTATAACCATGACAATGGCAAACCAATATATTATCGTTCAGCAGACTGCACCGGAGAGCCGTTAGTGCAGCTGGCAGAGTCTAGTGTTTTTAGAAACATTGGCTACGATAATGGAGCCTTTCACTTAGTGGGCAAGCAATCGAGTAGTTACATTTCCACTAAGTCTGTGATGAGAACAAATGGTGAATGTGGCTCTCATAGTACCAGCAGACGTTACAACGAAGTGCTACAAAAAGCTGAACACCCCCTATGCGGTGAAAATCTATGTGTTATCAAGGAAGGCTAGTACTGGCTTTTAGTGGCATCTAACCCTCTTGATAAGAGAAAACTTACTTTATGAAATACGTTAATTTTTTATTTTTATTGATCACAATGGCAGCATCAAATGCCAACGATGAAGTACAAAATTTAAAAGTCGATGGCAACCTAGTGACTTTTACAGCAGGTACAGGCACTAGTGAACCTGTACTTGCCTGTGTAACTGAAGAAACTACACATCTTTGGGGCTTTTCATTAGATAGTGCTTCAGGAAAGGCTATGTACTCCATGTTGGTAACTGCAATTGCTTCAAATAGAGGTGTGAATGTTAGCACTGCCAATGATTGCGTAGACGATTCGGGTATAGAACGTGCTCAAAGTATTGAATTAGGAGCTGTCTTTAAAAACGTAACGACTGAAGCTACTTCGAAATTTGAGATCGTTGCCTACGGATCATTTTTGGGAGGAGGATGTTATAGCAGCCTGAATAGTAAAAGCGAAAATGGAATATCGTACCTAAATCTTTATACCACTTAATTAGGGTATTCTCGTTGTGATTGTTTAGAGGGATCGAAAAAAATACAAACAAAAGCAAAGAATGGCTCAGACTACCAATTCCAATGCGTGTTACCACAACAATAAATTGGCAGGGTTAATTTGGCGGCCAATCGAATACTAGTACAGCTAGAGGCTTGGGGAATTTAGCGGGCGCTTCGCAGGGGCTTTTTTTGTACCTGATTAAATAGTGAATACATCGGTTATGAGTAATCGACTAGGTTATAAAAATGCTTAAGGCACTCATTGGGCTGCAAGCGGGTCATAAACTGGTGACGCAAGCTTTTGGGGTTGGGTGAAATAAAGGAATAAAAATGTTTAAAAAAATAATACTGATAACTCTTTTCTCTCTTAGTTTTAAATCAATTGCTTCTGGCAGCATAGTCAGCCTAAAAGTCGATCAGAATACAGTTTATTTTTCAACTGATGAAGCGAAGTTAAATAGCTCTCCAAGTTGTGTGACTCCGGAAAATTCTGCGTTTTGGACTGTTTCACTAGAAAGCGCGTCCGGCAAAGCTATTTATGCACTGCTCGTCACAGCGGCGGCTGATAACCGCCAAATTTCTATTGATAGCGCTGAAGATTGCTCAAATGCAGCAGGATTTGAGCGTGCAAGTAGTGTTGAACTGGGCGCAAGCAGTATTGAAGTTTACACGCCTAAATTACAGGATGTAGCCTATGGATATCGACACTATTATCAGGGCTCACAAAGCTGCACTATTCATATCAATAGTAAGAACAGTGAAGGAAATTACTATTTAGTAGCAAACGATCAGCCAAATGGAACATCGTGTCAATGTACTAATGGTTCGGCTAAAACTGTAACTCAAGGTGGTAATAACTCTGCTAGCTATTACTTCAAATGCGTAGCAGCAGTTGAATAAGCTAAGTTATTCATTTCCAACATGCTATCAAAATGGAATTAGATTGTGCGAATAGTATATAGTGTTTTTATTTCAGCTTTAGTCTGCCTTTTACCGAGTAAATCAGTAAAAGCCTCATCTGACAATGCTTGGCTACCAGTAGTTGTTTACAATTTACTGGATGACTCGCCAGAATCCCCCGTTGTTCCACCAAACACTAGACCTGTATGGGATGATTATTCGCTTTACGCGTCTAATAGCGAAAACGGGGTGACACTCAATTGGACTGAGCAAGAGGGTATCAGTAGCTATCTTGTCCAATACCATTATGGCGATGGTCAATGGATCTCTGTCGAGAATTCAACTACTTCATACACATTGCCAACTGACCAAACAGGCTCGATCGAATATCGCGTTATTGGTTGTGTGTCAGCAGGTGCGTGTGACGATTTTTCGAATGAGCTAGCAATCAATATCGACAATAACTCGTCTTTGCCTTCAGTATTTTCTGTTCCTAAATTTATTGTGTCAGGCGAACCGTTTTCTGTGTATTGGTCACGAATCGACAATGCCAAAATCTATGAAGTTGAACTAAGTGCAAACAACGATGCTGAATACGGCTTAGTTTATTCAGGCGATGGATTAAACGGTGGTGAGCTAGCAGAATACAGAAGCCAGTCGTTAGCAGACGGGTCATACTGCTTTAGAATCCGTGTTATTAATCAAGATGACGTCGTTAGCAGCTATTCAAACAGTGTATGTACAACAGTTGGCACACGTACGTTAGATCAAATTGAAACCGTTACGGTTACTGAATTAGCTGCTGGTGAGTATGAGCTAAGCTGGCCTGATATTCCATATGCCGAAAGTTATAAAGTAGAGCGTGAAACGTTTACCGCGTCTTCTAGCGCAGAAGCACTTAAGCAACAAAGTGTAGCTCGGGCTAAAGGTACAGCACTCAACGGAACTGTGGGCGATGGCCAGTTAGTTAGCCAAAATGGGACGACAGGAAAACTCGCTTGGCAGAGCATATCAGAACAAGCCGATAATAGCTTAAAACAGACTCACAAATTAGATACATTTGATCTAAATGGCGAACAACGATACCGCATTAGCGCTTGTGACAATCAAAACAACTGTACTGAAACAGTAAGTGCTTTTTACACTGTACCAGCGGGAAATGCTGTAGCTGCAAAAACATCCAATATTTCGGCTACTGAAGTTGATGCAAGCACTGTTAAGTTGAATTGGACGGAGGTAGAGCACGCGGATACTTATACGGTAAAAATGTGGCGAATCGGTTCTAGTTGGGAACGCTTATTCCCTAATATTCAGGGTAACGAATTTATCAAAGGCATTTCCCTTGCTGGTGAATATAAATTCTCTGTTTCTGCCTGTATTGATGAAGGGTTTTGTGCCAACTCTGTTGAATTGCAGGGTGTTGCTACATTCACTCTGGGGGCAAACCCTGTAACTGTTCCGCAATTTTTCTCTGTACCTGAGTATACGAAGCCAAATGGTAAAGTAGATATTAGTTGGAAAGCACCATTGTCAGGCACAGTTGATAAATACGAAGTGCAAGGGGAGTTAAAAGGTGCATTTTACAAAGACTCTACATTAGTACCGGATAGCGATGGTTACTATCACCTGATTCGCAATGCAGAATCAGAAGGCAGACAATATTGCTATAAAGCGCGAGCGTGGTTTACCAACGGTACTAAAGGGGACTTTACTGGTACAGAATGTACTACGGTCGGCGAAAGTACATTCCCTGCCGTAAACTCATTCAGTTTTACAAAAACTTCGGCACAAGAATATAGCATTTCCTGGGATCCGGTCGAGGGCGCTTCTAAGTATTTACTTGAACTTCAGACCCGTGGAGAACCTTATACAAACCTATGGCAAGCGATAGAGTATAACGCAGAAACTTCCCACTCGTTGCAGTTCTCTGATTATCACAAAGACATCTTTAACTCTGTAGGACACTTTGGTTTTAGGGTTTCTGCGTGCCGTGAGGATGGGGTATGTGGTAATCACACGCGAGTGTACTATTCAATAATGACCGATGGCGATTACATAGATTCGCCGCTGCCAGCGCACATGGCTCCTTCTTGCTTGGCGGTTCCTAGTCAAGTTGCCGCTGGCGAAAACATCAATGTTAGCTGGTGTCAACCTCAGCATAGTGGAGTTGTTGGGTACTCTGTAATAGGGGAGCTTAGAAGTGAGTTTCTCACAGGCTCTATTGGTGACTTTGACAAGGATATTCAACACCTAGATAAGATTACGAGACCTCCTTTACCTGAGGGTAGAGAGTATTGTTACAGAATCAAAGCCAATTACAGTAATGGTGAAAGTGCTGAGACAGAAACAGCCTGTGTCGTTGTAGATCATATTGCATTTGAAGCCCCACCAAAGATGGATTCTGAACCAACTTATGAAAGCTTTAATAACTACAATTTAGGTTGGAGTTCTATGAACGGAGCCTCAACCTACTTGTTAGAGCAACAAGTTGATATTGGTGTATGGCAGCAGCGTAGTTGCAACGTATCTAATCTAAACGTGAATGGAAGTGCCCTAGTTGGTTGTAATTTCACATTTACTGCTGAAGATGAAATCGCTGCATACGGTGAAGTTATATTCAGAGTGTCTGCATGCACAAGCGCTAATGAATGCGGTAATTATCAGAGACATAAACTGGTGATACAGCCGCTTCCAACCGTATTTAAAACCGACGACAACAATTTGTACATAGATGTAGGGAACAAATTTGTTCACCTTACAAATACAAATGGTACTTGGGAGATCGCTGAGTTAACGCAAACAGAGTGGGATGCGTTAACACTTATCGCGACTGACTATAGCGTTGAATTCGACGACTATTCTGGTAATGAAGAGCAAGATATTCGCCTTACTAGCTCTGATGGAAATACCGTGCTAACACTAGGCCGCAATAATGGCGTCTACGACAGTGTAATCAGTAACTCTGAGGCCTCACCAGATACACCGGTTGAGCCTGAAACGGCAGGCTTTTCTCCAAGCGAAGCCAGAGGAGAAGAAATAGGGCTCACGGCTGGTCAATTCAAAGTGGATGAGTCAGGTGCAGCCGCATACTCAATTCCACTCTCGTTACCAGAAGGTATAGCTGGTGTAACGCCTTCGTTGTCGCTTAACTATCATTCAAGTGCGCCAAATGGGCCGCTTGGCAAAGGTTGGAGTGTCGGTGGGCTATCCGCTATTTCAAGATGTAGACAAACAGATGAAACGGATGGTGATAATCAACCACTGACACTAACAAACAACGACAGATTTTGCTTAGATGGTCAAAAGTTAATTGCGGTGTCGGGCCTTTACGGAGAGGCAGGTACAGAGTACCGAACGGAAATTGATAGCCAGACGCGTGTTTTCTCCTATGGCAGTGCAGGTAATGGACCTGCTTACTTTACAGTTGAAAAAGCAGATGGTTCTATCAGCTATTACGGTAATCAAGATATCGATACGACAAGAACAGACAGTAGTTTTGCCTTAGCTGATGAAACCTTAATTACTTGGAATGTTTCAAGTATTAGTGACAACTATCGCAATACTCAGAATTCTATATATTTTTACTATGAAACAGGCTCTGAAAGCAGCACCAATATTGGGTTAAATGAGCAAGTTATTAGCCAAGTAAGCTACAGTGGTAACAACGTTTACTTCAATTATTATGATGTAAGTGCTAGGTCTGACTTAACGAAACTGTTTGTTCATGGAATACCTGTTCAGGCAAACGCATTGTTAGACAATGTTAGTGTTGCAAACCATGACGAGATTGTGGTTAGAAGCTATCACCTTGATTACGAACAAGACTCAACAACAAATACAGAGCGAATATCAGACATACAAGAGTGTGGCCTTAACAGTGTTTGCTTACCTGCAACTTCATTTGCATGGCATAACCAAGAATTACCTAGTTTTGCCTACACTAGTGACGATATTGATTTAGGTAGTGGCACCATCCAGGCTCAGCAAAGCTTTGATTTAGACGGTAATGGCTTCAGTGATATTGCATATGTTATGAAAAGCTCTGGCCACTATTCGCTATATGTTAGTTATAACTCGGAAGGTTCGTTAGCCTCACCAATTAAGCTTGCGAGTTTTGCTATCGATGATGATGAACCAGTTAAACTTGTACCGCTGGACATTGATGGCGATAGCCATATGGAAATTGTTTTTTATAAGAGCTACGCAGGTAAAAACGAGTGGGTGTCTTACGATTTAGATGATGGCACCATTGAAACTATTCAAGATGAATGCACAGGCTTAATCATCACAGAAGATAACTACATTCGTTATCTTAACATCGATACCCAGACTACAGGTACAGGCGTTATGTTCCATGATGTCAACGCCGATGCTTATCCTGATATGGTTTATCGCCAAAATAACGAAAATTATGTGGCGTTGAACAATCGTCAAGGTGGTTTTGACAACGCAATCGCTGTTGATATTGAACTGCCAAATGCTGGAGAGCATACCTCTTACTCATCGAGTGCTGCTAGCTTTGCATCAAAAAGCTCATCTTCATGGGCAAGGTTAGAAGAGGATGCCGAGTATATCGAGTCTTTACCACTAGATGAGGCAATAGAAAAATACGGGATTGAACCACAAGGGCAGGCTAAACAAGGTGTCCAAGGGCGTGCAAACGGTGGCTTCAATGCTAGACAGGCTATTTGTGGCGATTACCTATGTAGTACTGAGGTTCGAACGCTGGAAACAGACTTACCTCCAGTAGACTTTAATGGTGATGGTGTCGCTGACTTATTGTTAAAAGTAGCAGACGTATATAAACCGAAATTAGACTACCGACAAACCGAGATTCGACTCTATTGGGCAGCTTTTGCCCTGCTTGAAGTTGACGGTGCTTACCGCTATGAATTTATTGCAAAAGTACCCAATAGTGACCATGAAATCGACTATTCGACTGAGAATCGTTTATTTGTAACTGACGCCAATGGCGACGGATTAGGTGATGTTGTTTCTCGAAGTGTAGCGAGCAGTGCCTCGAATTGGAGTCTTTATCTTTCAACAGGTGAAGGCTTTGAAGTTAGCAAAACCATTTTTATGCTTGATGCCGCAGGTGACTCGATTTCAGTTAACGATATCCAGTCATTGCAGTTTATCGATGTTGACGGAAATGGACAGGCAGATGCATTCTATTTCAATGAAGATAAAGAGGCTTGGCAAGTAAACTATCAGACCCTTGATGGGTTCTCTGATTCCGAGACATTGAAATACGATACGTCGTTTAACAAAGATACCGATTTCGTATTCATTGGCGATTGGGATGGCGATGGTAATATCGGCCTCGCTCGAGTTGAGACAAACAATCAGAGGCTTATTTACACCGCAGACAACGTAAATAACGGAGTCAATGTACCTGCCAATACAATTCATACTATTATCAATGGCTTCGGTTTAGACACGGTTATTGACTACAAACAGCTTACTGACAGCACAGTGTACACTAAAGGAAATGATGCTGAAGACTTGGCATATGGCAATAGCTCACCTATCTTTGATGTCATTGCGCCGCAGTATGTTGTTAGTCAAGTAACTTCGGATGTACCAAGTTATAGCGCTCCGGGTGTGTTTTCTAGCACTAATACCGTGGCAGTTAGTTATCATTATGAAGGGTTGAGAATACAGTCTGGTGGTCGAGGCTCGCTTGGTTTTGAACGCCTTAGCACAACCGATATGCAAACTAGATTTGTAACGACAACAAGCTATCATCAGGATTTTCCTTTTATCGGCATGCCAATTAAAACGGTAACGAGTAATGATGTCGGGCAAACAATTTCTGAGGCAGTTAACCACTGGGAAGTTTACCTTCTCAATGATGGGGTGATAAATTCTCCTTACCTCCATCAGAGCACAGAGCGAAGTAACGACATTGATTCACCAAGTGAGTTACTCACTACAACCGTCACGACAAATGTTTATGAGCCGTTCGATGATAGTTATACGAACCTGACGTCAGTCGAGGTTGAAACATACCAGGGATACGAAACTACAGCCTTTAACACTATAACAACTACGAATAGCTATGATGATGACGATGAGTCTAAGTGGCGAATAGGCAGAATAAGTGGTTCAACGGTTTTACAAGAGCGTCCAAACGCTTTCCCTGACGCACAATCACACATCTCTCGTTCATCGTCATTTAGCTACCACGAAAACGGTATGTTAAAGACGGAGCATATTAACGGCTTAACAACCCTTCATTGTTATGAGGCAACATATGGTCGAGAGATAGAAACTACTACCTATGCTGGGTTAACTTCTGTACTCGATTGTGGCGACGCTTTGGTGAGCACATCAAGTGACTTGGACAAAGTTTACCGAACTAAGCGCAGCATATTTGGTGATTCGAATGATGGACGCTACTTAACTCGAGTCACTGATGGTGTAAATGTGCGCCAAACAATTCTTAGTCGAAATGCATTGGGTCAGCCTACTCAAACGTCGGATGTGAATAACGTCAATACTTACATCAACTACGATGCATTTGGTCGTCAGTATTTCGTTAATACAGACGGTGGGTTAAAGACAACTATAAGCCGAGCTACGGATAGTAGTTTTGATGGCAGTATGTACGTAGAAACGGTTGAAAGTGCAGGAAAGCCAACCACTAGAGCTTACTTTAATGCACTTGGACAACAGATAGCATCAGCAACACAAAACATTGATGGTAAGTATATTTATCGAGAAAGCCACTATGACCAACTTGGTAGAGTAATTCGAGAATCCATTCCATATCAGGGAGCAAATCAAGATTGGAATGATATGTTCTACGACGACTTTGGCCGCTTAACAAAAACTATCCAAGCGAACGGTGTAACTAGCGATATTACATATGAAGGGTTTTTAACTACGACAGTAGTAACTCCCAATGACGGCTGGGCTGACATTCAAACAAAAGCTGAAACAACGAATGTGTTGGGAGAAACAGTAAGTGTTGTTGATAATGCTGCTGCGCTTGCCGGCTCTAGCATTCGATACTATTACAATGCTGTTGGGGATTTAACTAAGGTTATTGGCATCGACAACGTTGAAATCGTTAATAGCTACTCTAGTTATGGTCACAAATTGAGTACCAATGACACTAGCAAGTGGCTTTGGTCATATACCTATAATGCGCTTGGAGAGCTAAGCACTCAGACATCTGCCAATGGCTATGTTACTAAAATATATCGAGATAAATTTGGTCGTACCGTTAGTAAACATACAACAGGTTCTGGTGTTAATGACAACGTCAAATACTCATTTAGCAACAACGGCGAAGGTCATCAGTTAGTAAGCGAATCTAATGACGAGCAGTCAATATCTTACTTCTATGACGATTTAGGACGCGTAAATTTAACGCAAACAGAAATTGATAACACGACTTATGGCCAGCAAGTAACATTTGACGAATTTGGCCGTATATTCCAACAGTTTGATGCAGACAGTACCAGCATTGTTGGGTGTTTCGACGCCTCTCAAAATGTTGTTGGCCACTGCCGTGGTGTTCAGCATCATTATAAAAATGGTCATCTGTTTAAACAGACTGAAGCAAGAGAGGGAGCCAATGGCCGCGTTTACATGCAAGTTAACGCGAAAGACTCATTTGGTAACGTTACACAGTTTGTACAAAATCAGGGAACGACTGGTGAAATTAGTACAATAAAAGCGTTCAACAATGTGACAGGTTTGCTCGAAAGCATCAGTGCTAATAATGGAACTATTCAATCGAATAGTTACCAATTCGACCAGTTAGGTAACTTACGTACTCGCACTAATAATACTTTAGCAACTGTTGGCAGGGGTTATAGTGAAACATTCAAATATGATACGGTAAACCGTTTAACTGACGTTATTGACGAGACAGGAACTAGAGATTCGCTAACCGTTAAATACGCACAAAACGGAAATATTAAGTATAAATCTGACGTCGGCTATTATTGTTATAATGACGCTCGGCCTCATGCTGTTAGTGGCCTTGGAGATGAAGATTGTACCGAGCAAGATTACCAATATGATAATAACGGTAATATGACACAGGGGCTAAATAGAACTATAGACTATAGCCATTTTGATAAAGCGGTGCTAATTACCAATAATGCTGATAATAGCGTTACGAGCTTTAATTACGGTACAAACAGAAGTCGCTATAAACGTGTGACAACCGAAGTCGTTGACAATGAAGAAGTGACAACGACCACCTATTATATTGGGAATATTGAAGTTGTTAGCCAATCTAATTCGAATGTCATTACAACTCGCCGCGCTTTACCGGGAGCGATAGAACTTGTCAGAAGTAATGGCACATCCGAAGTTAACTTCTTACTGAAAGACCATTTGGGCAGTATAGATACCATTGTGAATGAAAATGGCTATGTTAAACAAAAAGTCTACTTCGACGCATGGGGCAAAAAGCACCAAGTAGACTTAGGTAATGTTAATATTATTACCGAGCAATATGCTCAACTGACATTACATCAATTGTTAGATATCACCACGCGAGGTTACACCGGACACGAGTCTGTTGACCATGCAGGTATTATCCATATGAACGGTAGGATTTACGATCCAACCTTGGGTCGATTCCTACAGGCTGACCCTCATATTCAAGCACCAACGAATAGCCAGAACTATAACCGTTATTCTTATGTACTAAATAATCCGTTGAGTTATACCGATCCGAGTGGATATTTCTTTAAGAAGCTGGGTAAGTTCATTAAGAAACATTGGCGAACAATAGCTTCTATTGCTATCGCAGTTTACTTACCGGGAGCTTCTTTTATGAGCGGTTTTGGTCCTGTAGCATCAGGTGCTATTACAGGCTTTGTCGCAGGAGGTGTAGCCACAGGCTCCTTAAAAGGAGCATTGGTTGGTGCTTTTACTGGAGCAATGTTTGGAGGGATTCACGATGGCTTTGCTGGCAAAGTAATGACAACAGGAATGAAAGTCGGAAAAACGTTGCTTCATGGCATGGCAGGAGGAATAGGTAGCGTGCTAGCTGGAGGTAAGTTTGGGCACGGATTCGTTGCTGCTGGATTTACTCAAGCTGTCAGTCAAGGTGGAGATGTTTTTGTAGATGGTGATAGGTTAGGAAATGCTATCAAAGCCGCAGCTATAGGCGGCACTGCTTCAGCTATTACTGGTGGAAAATTTGCAAATGGAGCTATTACTGGCGCATTTTCTAGAGTCTTGAATGATGATGCTGTTTCTAGAAGCTTACCGTCTGATACCTCTGATTCAGATAGAAATACAATTGCATCGGAGATATACGATGATGCAGAATCTAGAGCTAAGCAACTTTTAAAATGGCAAGCTGATGAAAATTGGGATGCTGTTCGGTCTGAATATTCAGCTTTATCTTCAGTTTCTGATAATCAAATGAGTTTATATGTGGATAACTATGTTCAAGAGTTCAGGACACAGATGTTGGGTAATGTAGCGTCAGTAACAGTTGCTCCATTAGCTACTGGAGCTGAAAAAGCTTTAACGGTTGGAACAAGTATAGCGTTTGATAGAAGCCCTAAAAATATACTGGAATCACTGGTAGGTGCATTTTTACCTTCTCCACCGCCAATAATGAAGCACCAGTTTATTTATACTAGAAGTAAAATTGATGTTGGCTTTGTAAGGAGATAAAAATTGAAATATATAGCTTTACTATCTTGCGTATTACTTTCAATTAGTTGTACGGCTAAAAATCAGTGTGAAAGGTTTATTGAAAAGTGGTCAAAAAACTCATCTGAAGTAATAATGCAAGGATCATATTTAGAGATGTCTATTACTTTCAATGAAAAGTATGGAAAGCTTGGAGCTATTCTTGATGAAATTGGAAGTTCTACTATTACGAAATCTAAGTTAGATGCGGTAATTGAATCACATTCACTTTATTTGCTTAATCAGGCTATTGTTAAAAAAAATAATAAAGCGGTAAAGGTACTACTTGATAAGGGGGTTTCAATCTATCAAAAGAATAATTTAATGAACGCCCCTATTCTAGAGTTCGCTTTAAACAAAGATGAAGAACAATTGAGGATTCTCAATTCTTATTTGAATAACAAGGTTATGGGCGAAGTGCGCCACTATGTAAAAAACTGTCAAGGACAGCTACCGCTAAATTAGTATAAAAATATGATGAAGTTAAATCATCGGAATTGGGTCAGTTAATTTCCAATCACCCGGCCCTTTGCCCTCGATTTAGTTTGGGAGCAACCAAAGCCAAGCAAACGAAAGCCAGCGGGAGCTGGTTTTCATTAAAAAGGAATTTTAATGGCTAAATTAAAAAAGTGGTATGTAATAGGAAAAAGGGAATTTCCTACACAACTTTTCTATGGCGATGACTATCAGCTACATGATGTGAATACGGTGAAATGGAAGCCATCCGACACGAGTTTTGGTAGCTATAACGGTAACTACACACCTTTTCCTGAAATTGAAAATGCTGAACAAGCCGTAAATGCATTGAGCAGCTTTGGCATACCTTCATTCGATACTAGAGATCTTGCTAAGTGCTGGGCTAAAAAGCTTCGTCATGGAACGTGGAAATATTTAAAAATTACAGATAGCTAATCTAGAAGTTATCAACTAGAAAAAAAAGCACTGTTTACTTATACAGTATCTTGTGTGAATATGTCTACTACTCAGTTAAGTAGGCTTGATTATAAAGATGTAAGGAGAGGTCATGCTTGATTGTGTAGAATGCGAGTTTTCATATGATGAAAAACAATATGAAGAGTGTCCTAGATGTATAGAGCTTTCGCAAGATAGGCCAGAACTTGTGGCTGTAGCAGCTATAACAGCTCAATTTATTACTCAAGCTGGTAGCTCTAGATTAGATAGTAAAATTGGTGAGCTTTGGCCTGAGAACGATGATGTTTGTTTTAAGCTGATAACAGAAGTTGAAAGAAAGTTTAAAAGAAAGAACAAGTTTCATAGTTACCTATTAGAAAGCAATAATTCAGTTTCGGTTCCCTCTCGCTTACAAAGCTATATTTGTAAAAATATCGAATTTAAAACGCTGGTAACATTATTCATGGGTGAATTATTAAGTGCAGCTAGAGATGCTGGGGCATACAAAGTTGCTGGTGGTAACATTGTCTTCATGCATTATAAAGGACATGAAGAAGATGATATTGGTCGCTTTTTAGCGATTATGGTGACTAAAAAAGATGGTTTTGACTTTGATGAAACTAATCTAGTTCCAAAAGATTCTTCGCATATCAACCTTGATGCTTTGCGACAGGCAGCACTTTTTGATCTTACATTATTTGATGAAATATATCCCGCCATACCCGACTCAGAAACATACCTAAAGTTTATCAAAGGTAACTCTACTGGCGCATTTTTCAAAAAGGCATTTGGGTGCGATGAAAACAATGCCGACAATGCAGAGTCCATTGAACAAATTCGAGAGGCTATTGCTGACTTTCAAGAAAAATATTCTTTTTCTAGTCACTTCTATAATGAAGCACGTAAGAGTGTTGACTCAATTATTGAGAAAGCAGCCAAAAATAAAGAATCTATTCCTTTAACAAAGTTATTTGATGCTGTAGAGCAACATATTCCTGATGATTCCCATGTTAAAGGTACGTTTGGTGTATTTGTTAATGAAAATGAATATCAAATAAATCAGCATATTGAGCCTACCCTCACTAGTGCTAAAAAGGGTAAATCTATTAGCGTAGAAGCAAGTGATAAAAGCTTCTCGGCTGAAATTGTTCGTAAGAAAGTAGGCGGCAAAGGCTCAGGAAAATCAATTGAATATCATGACGGTCAAATTATCTTAAATTTGACTGATGAAAAGGTTAAGCAAGAGTTTGAAAAGCTTGTAGAAGCGAATAGTGATGGCTAATTCTAACTTTAATAAGTTTGTAGAGTTAATTCGATCTGGATCAGTTTCGATAATTGACGATGAGGTAGTTGTTAGTTTTTCAACAGCTCCTGATGCTCAGTCAGTAGAGCAAACTTTAAGTGATATTGGTTATGATTTTGATGATGTAAGAACTTATCGAAAAGGTAAGCTGAACATATCGTTAAATGCAGAGTACTGGAATGGTGATTCGGTGCTATGGCGCTCGTGGCAAGATTTGTATGAATATGCTGTTAGATCATCTTCAATTCCTGATAGTTTCTACATTATTGAAAGTGAACAATCTAGTCTTGATGGATGCACTCAAGCAAAACAAATTGAGCTATTCTGCCGAGTTCGTCAATTACTTGCAGCCTTATCGGATCACTGCGTGCCTGATAAGGGAGTAGCAAAAGGCTCTCAAAAGTTACTGTTTATAGTAGATACTGAGAATAATGCGTGTAAGCATGAATTTAAACCAAAAGTAGATTGGCCTTTTGTCTCAGCGTTGCCTGATGCTACTGAAAGTATCGAGGCTGTCATTAAACTAGAAGGTTTCTTGTCTGTTGGAGACAAGCAAGATAGCGAAAGACGCTCAGTAATGCGCTCAGCATTGAATGATTTAATCAGTACTTGTCACTCCACTGATGCAATCTTCCCGACTATTCTTAAGTCAGCAAGAGAGTTTTTAAATAAATATGAAGAACATCATGAGCTGTTTGTTAAACGGTTTAGTGTTAATAAGATTCTTCATGAAATTAATGAACAAGACTTAAAATACACTTCAAAAATTAATGAAATTATCTCAGGTGCGCAAAATAAGGCATTAGCATTACCCGGTGCGTTAATTGCCATCGGTGCAATTATGAAAATTGATCACTGGTCAGATGGTCTTGCTGTAGCTATAGGTGTTTTAATTACTTCATTTATAGTTCATCGTGCGCTCAATGTTCACTTGGCAACATTTAACCATATTAAGAAACAGGTTAAATCTGACTTTAAACGGTATGATAATCTCAACGAAAATGCTGAGATAAGAAAACAAGCTAAAACAACAAACAAAGAATTAACTCAACTTCTCAAAAAGGCTGAGGATGACGCTAAAACAATTAAAACAGTGATCTGGGTAGTCTTCGCTGTTGCAATTGCCTTTATTTGTTTTTCAGTCTCAAATATAAAATAACAATTTATTTCTTAGTTTTGGTGGCTGCTTTGGTGCCAAAAGAGGTGGGCTGGGAAGCAGAGCCTATTCTAATCAAAAATGCTCTGTTTTTGATTAGATTAAAGCGGCTATTCTAATCACAATTAAGATTTATCAGACTAAACCCCTTACTTGGGGTATGGCTAATACGCGACTAATTTGTAAAAAGGAAATATTAACCTTTCAGCAGGCTACTGTTTTTGATCTTCTCTAAAGTAACTTGTTACTGGTTATTTTAAGGCTTCTACGAGAAAGCAGAATGACTTTGAGGGACTAGATTATCCTTTGATTTCTTCCTATCCTTTAGGTAAGTGACTAGAACTGAAACCGATTATCATGAATGAGAAGCCAGCAATCAAATACCCAGACATAGAAAAAGTTATCGAATCTATCGGCGACATTGTAAAACCTGATGAGAGTTCTCTGATAGGCAATAGCGCTGGCGATGATAAAACTTATACATTCGAGACACATCCTTTTTATTCGCAAATAGAAGACTTCAGCGAGCTAGATATTCCAGAGTCTAATATTTACTAATTGTGTGCTAGCTGGCCACAATTCGCATTAAGTTTCGGTGTCAAAAAAGGTGAACAGGAAGCAAATTATTCTCAACAAAAGGTTCGAAGTTAGCTAAGCTGAAAATTGTTGTTGCTATAATAAATTATGTCTTTTGCAACTTCAGTTCGACATTATGCGCATTACTAAACCTAATACACTCCGACAAGCTTTAGCCAATAATAGGTTAGAGTTACGGGAACCATCCAAGGACATTAAAGTTCTGCTAGAAAGAGCATTAACCGATTCGACTATTACGACGACTCAAATATTAGAATTGCTAAGTAAGAGAGACTGCACCTAGCAATATAGTAACCCTTGAGCGGGTACAATGTAGTAACCCTCTTGAAAGTAACCTGCCATTGGTTACTTTTATTATGAATAGATATTGCCGGAAGTATTTACTTACCAAACCAAATTAAGTCACTGGTAATGATGTCTTTAAATTTGTGATAAATATTTATTAAGCGTGATTTAGCGTAAATGATGAAGAAGAAAATATAAATTTTTACATCTATTTTTTAAGGCGAAAATTCAATAATACTTTGGTTTATTATTTTCTCTGTAGCTTGATGTACTGACGTTATATTTTCAGCTTTATTTAATCACGGTGAAAAACTTATTTGGATTTTTGGTAACGGCTAATTAGACCCATAGAAAGACCTCAGTGGATTCTACAAGTGTAAAATCCAATCCTGTTTTACGGTTATTCCAGAGGTGTTTTACTGGTAAATGAAGGTTGTTTCTTATTCCAAAATCCATTTAAGTTTTACCATTAATAAATAAAAGTAAAAATATTTCTGACTGGAACAGAGTGACTTCCGCAAGTATTAATTTAGACTTTTTTATTTCGGTGATGGTTGCCAGTCAGTTTGTTGTGTTTGATGCTTAAATTTAATTTTGTTGTAATTAATGTAGAGGCTTTTTAGGAGTTGTTGGTGATCAGCTAAGTAAACATTTCTGATCTAGTTTCAACAATTTTGAACATGCCGTTGGCAATATTTTTTGTATATAGGGTGCCGAAGAAAATTGGATTAATTGATTTTGCGACTTCAACCGCTTCATCTTTTTCGTATTCAACAAATGGCACATGAAATTCATTAGCTACATGGCAGAGTAATTTATCAACCTCAATAGCAAGGCCATCCCGATCATTGATTGGGTACTGGTGAGTGAATAGCTGGAAAAATAGAGTAAACGCCAATTGCTCGGCTTGGTTACATCGATCTTTCTTGTATCGCTTAATCTCGGTAATAGTGATCAGCAATAGCGCAGTCAATGAGTCAAGCGTACCTTCTTCAAATAGACACTGCTTTTGTGAAGCGTATGATTGCTTTAACGGGAAACTTTTGGTTCTGCGGTTTGAGCTGCGAATGATGCCCCTAATCTTGTAAGGTAATCGTTTCATTAAACCATCAATCACCATAGCATCGTATTTGCGTGTTGCTAAGAGTGTCCAGAATGGATGGTTTAAAAGCTTAGCTGATTGGCCTAGCACTGCCGAAAATAGCTTAAAACCATTGGTGTTCTTAATCACTTCTCCTCTTAATTTTCTTCGCCAAGTGTTATATCCAACGCTTTTTACAATAACGTCATCGGAAGGAAATTTATGTTTGATGTGCTTGTTTAGTTGCGCGAGCGTTTTGACATTGTACTTAAACATAAAATCCCACACTGCCGTCTGAGTCGCCAAAATTTTTATCCGTTTTGGCAAAGCTTTGTAATGTGAAAATTCAATGTTTTCAGTTAATTCCATGAGAAAATTTTTTTAACAATTAAGCCGATTTTAAAAAATTCACCTTGAAGATTTTTAACGCTGCAAATTATCAAGTCGATATTAATCAATAGACTAGCATAAATCGGTCATCATAATACCCCTCAAAATACTGAAAACATACACCCTTTGCTAACCACAAAGTTTAGATCTAGCTTTTAAAGTCTCACAGCGTTAAACGAGGAAATGTTATGAGTGAAGATGAAGAAGCAGCATTGGCTGCTCGACTAGATGCTGAGTTGAGGGAAACCTTCGGATCGCACGTATTGACCATGCACGATCTGACCAAGGCACTTAATTACAAAAGTATTAGTGCTGTGCGGCAAGCAGTATCGAGAAACACTATGCCAATTCCCTTGTTTAACTTACCCAACAGGCGCGGAAAATTTGCCTTATCTGTTGAAGTAGCAAAGTTTTTGGCTCGACAAGCAAGTGTGAAAGACACCATGACTGAACAGGAAAAGTAATGGCGCAAAAATAAGAAAGCCTTGAGTGCTGTAACACCCAAGGCTGACATTGAATATCGAATTTCGGCTCGACTATTCAAGCTTAGTTTATGTTGACGAAAAATCAAAAATTTTTTTGATGACTTGTTAATTGCGCCTTCAATATTTTATTGGAGGGTACTATGCCAGCAGTAATTCCCGGTGATCAGATCAAAGAAATTGTTCACCTCATTCAACACACAACGCACTCAAACGCCAAGATTGCTGAAGTTGTGGGCGTCACCCGTGTAACAGTGGGAAATTACCGGAAGAAAGTTATCAGTCTTGGTGTATCGTCATCGCTTTTAGATCACCTTGATGAGCTAGAGACTCAACAGTTTTTCCACCCTAATTACCCTTATCGTCAATCAAAAAAAGCACCGATAAGTTTTGACGAAGTTTCTGCCGTTATTAAGAAAAATAAGGGTAAAAAGGGGACTGAAAATATCAGTCATTACCATGAAGAAAACGTGAAAGAACACGGTAAAGATGCGGACTGTCGCTCAGGCTATTACAAGAAAATTAAAGATCATTTCAAAAATAACAAAGATGACATATGCCTGCCACAGTACTATTATCCGGGCGAAGTGCTCTTTACTGATTTTGTTGGGCCTACAGAGAAATATGGTCCTAACGATGAGTTTACGGCTAATTTCATTGCAAGTTGTTTTGGTTACTCTAAATATCTGGGATATGAAGTCACGGATTATCAGAAAACTTATGATTGGTGCTCTCATATCCAGTCACGTTTTAAGCAGGCAAACGGTGTCACCATTCGTGTCGTTCACGACAACACCAAAGCACTTGTCACTACCCCTAAAACCCGTAACCAAAACTTAAAACTCAATAAAGTTTATCAACTTATGGCACGGTGGTTTAAGTTTAAGCCCTGTCCTACGCCTGTCTATAGCCCTACATTTAACGCTTTAGCAGAAAATGCGGTCAAAATATTTGAAAACGAGATATTACCTAAGCTGCGAAAGCGTAAGTTTGATACCAAAGAAGAACTAAATGCTTATATTGCCAAGCTAACAGACAAGATAAATCGTAGAAAGCTCACTGGGGAGAACAGATCTCGTCATGATAAGTTCTATGGTGAAGAAGTTCCCGCTATGCTGCCATACCCTGAAAAAGATTTTCCATTTCCGCTAAAGGTTCGAGACATCAAAGTGCCTAAAACGTGGAACTTCAAACAAGATGGCGTAGCGTACCCCATTCCGCGCACTCCGGGCGTGACCAAAGTTACTTTGTTGATTCATCAAGATGAAGTTGAAGTTAAGTCGGGCACCAAAAGTCTTGTTGTTCACAAGCGCTTAAAGCCCGGTGAAATACATAAAATAGATCCAGCTCACTTAGATGAAAAATACCAACAATATTACATTGAAGACAAAGCGTATTTTGTTGAGTGGGCACGCAAATTATCCCCATCAGTTGTCACGCTTGTTGAAGCACAATTTAACGGAGTATCTACTCCGGATTATTCGGGCCGAGAAGAGTGTCTGATGATTCAAGAGCTGTGTATTGAAGGTAAAGAAAAAGCCTTTATTGATGCGTGCGATTTTGTGGAGGTGTATGGCCAGTTGAGCTTTGAAGACCTTGAAAGTGTGCTGAATTCAAACGCTGCACATGTCAAGACTGGACTTCGCTGTATGGACATGTTCGACCAAATTGAACGTGATGAAATGAATAACCAAGGAGATAACTATGTACATTGAGCAAGACCTTATTCAGCGATACAGAAGCGCTCGGCTACCTGTTGTTGCTGATGCAATATCGCAACTCACCACCAAAAAAGGTGCAGAGTCCCTGTCAACTACTGGGGTACTCAACTTTATTATTGATACGGTTGAGGACAGAAAGCTAGCTAGAACAGTAGCAAAACATCGACTAGATGCCGATTTGCCGTGCCCCTTTGCCGAGCTTTCAGATATTGACTTTAGAGCGCAACCTAACATTTCTAAAGATGATTTTGAGTCCTTGATGTCATCTGCGTGGAATAAGCGTAAGCACCATCAGGTTTTCCTAGGAGAAGCTGGTGAGACTAAATTAAAAATGGCTAGTGTGATTGGCAATAGTCACTTGAATAAAGGCGTGCGTGTTAAAGCTGTGCCACTGAAAAAGTTGATGTTCGACTTACAAATTGCGCTGGGTAAAGACAAGTTTACTGATGCATTGAAAACGTTGAATCAATATCCGATGTTGGTTGTGTATGACTGGCAAATACAGTCACTACGCATTGACGATATTCCTTTATTAACCTTGCTAGTTGAAGGCCGTAAATCACCGTTATTAATTGCGTCAAATTTAAGTAAAGCTGAGTGGAAAAAGGATTTAGAAAAACATCCGTTGCCGCTATCTATCTCTACCCAACTCAGACAATACAGCCATTTCTGGCAGGTATCTGAGCCTAAAAACAAATCAGTGCACTAATTCTTTAACCATTAGGAGAATAAATATGAATATTGCTCATTTTAACCTTGCTCATGCAGCCACAGACACCGAAATTTATGAGCACAAAACCGCAGCATCTCATTTAACTGAGTTTACTCAGGCGTGCCATAAAGCACTACTAACTTGCCCCAGTGTTATTCAACATTTAGCGGTTAAACGAGAAATTGATTTACAGACAATCTGCGAACATACCATCTGCTATTTTGATGTAGCATTGCCCTTATTTTCTGAGACTTACCACAACGCTCATGAGATTGCTTACCAGTCATTTGAAGAGCTTCGAGGCTGTATCACTGTCCCTATTGACCACGATGGTGAAACCGTGGGCATTCAAGGCGAGTTATTCAATGCAAAAAGCGACAATGCTCCCAACAATCACCTGCTAAGCCCAAGTCTTGTCACTGAGCCATTTCACTTTTCCAAAAGCGTCTTGCGCTGCGTAAGCCAACTGGATGTATTAGCTTTGCAAAAGCACGGTTATCAAAACAGTTTTTGTGATTTATCAGGCAGTGTTAGTGAGCTGACATTAGATCGCTTGCACCGTTTAGGGGCTGAAGTACTGGTTTATTTTACTGACGCCTATGGTGCTGATTTTGATGTAAGTCGTGCTCAAGAGTTATCGAATTATTACTGCATTCGCTTGTGTGAAGTAAAGCTACCGTTTGCACTGTCTAATTTTGGTTTGTGGGATATTTATCAATGGCAGTTATTTGATAAGCGCCTTTCGGCTGCTTTACATGCCAGCGGTACTTATAACGAGCGATATCAGGCGTAAGGAGTAGTGCATGTTGAGTTCACATATTCACCGTAATCAATATGAAGCCATGCCGCCTAGTTTACTGCCTACAGTGATTGACATGACAGAGCAGCAGCACGTCAATATGACTTACTCGATGTTTAAAGAACACCTAAGCGCAAACAGTAAAGCACTGAGCTACTTGATTAATGACCGGGGTATTAAACGCGAAATAATCAATCAGTTCTCGCTTGGGTATGCCAGCTTACCCATCTGTAAGGATTTTAAAGCGGTTGATAATCCAGAAGCATTAACAGGACTATTAAAGCGTACAGGTATAGTTGGCTCCAAAGGACACCATATCTTTTTAGGCTCAGTAATATTTCCGGTGAAGCAACATGGTCATGTTGTTGGAGGTATGGGGCGCAGAATATCTGACGTAGTGCGCCATACTTCAACACCATACCCATTTCATTTGATTGATGAGAGTGCGCTGTTTAATACAGAATGCCTAACTGAACAGCCTAACAGTGTTGTTTTATGTAAAAGTCCATTGGAAGCATTGTCTGCTGTTGGGCAAGGTATTGAGAATATTATCTCACTTGTTGGTTACTGTGATTTTAATGAATCACATGCAAAGCTTTTAAAAAGCCATAAAGTTAAAGTCGTTAAAGTAGCCTTTAATCAATCAACCTATTACTTACACAAAATATCAGCGATTGCTCAATTACTTAATAAATACCGTATACGCTGTAAGGTAGTAGAGCTTAACGATTGGCAGGATATCAACGTACTAACCCTATATGACCCATCGGGTAAAACAATGCGACAACGATTACGTCAGGCGCAATTATACGGTGGACATTAAATGCGGGATATTACTCAGTTTAGGTGTTTAGTTGATTGTCTGGATTACTATTTGGATTATTGTTTGTCGCATGACGAAAGTGAAGCCACCATTACGGGTAAAAGGTGCTTGCTTAACCGTTTTATCCTGTGGTGTTCACTGAATGATATCCAATACATTGATGAAATAACGTTGCCAGTGGTTGAAGAGTATCGCCTTTATGCCCGTAAGAATTACAAAGGCAAAAAAGGCGAGCTTATTCAGTCTGAATCGCTGAGAAATATTATCACTGCGGTTAAAGTATTTATTAAGCGTATGTACTTTTGCGAAATACTAGAACATGATCCGCTGGGTCGATTAGAGCTACCTAAGAAACCAAGAAGAGTCCCTAAAAATATATTGTCGCCTGATGAAATTGAGCGAGTATTCGAAATGTCGTTATTGCATGGAGATACGGGATTAAGAGACAGAGCGATAATTGAAGTCTTTTATTCATGTGCGCTCAGGCGTAAAGAGCTTATTCAACTTCAATTACATGAAATTGATTTTGATAAAATGGAATTACGTGTTGAGCAAGGCAAAGGGAATATTGACAGGATAGTGCCGATATCAGAACGTGCTAGTCTATGCCTCAAGTTTTATATTGATTACATTCGCCCAAAATTCGCCACGCTAGCGTCAGGGACAACTGTCTTTTTGAACAACAGCGGCAGAGCGTTTAAAAAGTGCCGTATGTCAGAGCTTGTCACTAAGTATATTTTGCAATCTGGTGTAGCAACTAGTGGCAGTTGCGGTACGCTACGTCATAGCGCAGCAACCCATATGCTAGAAGAAAATGCCGACCTTCGTTATATCCAAGAATTTCTGGGCCATGCCGACATATCAACTACGCAAATTTATACCCATGTGAGCAAGAAAAAATTACATAAGGTTTATAACGCCTCTCATCCATCGGCAATGTCTTCCTTATCAGAGGCGATGATGAAGTTCTTTCATTCAACTAAACAAAAACAAGCTCAGGTTTAAGTTGAAAAGTAAGATTTAAATGCGCTGTAGGATGGATTTTGCTTTAAATAGCAAAAGATTTGATCCTTGGCGCAAATAGGTTCATAATTACGTTATGTTCTTTATGAACATGATTTGGGTGGTTACAGGGGCATGTCAAAATGTCGCACCCCGTTGCCGAAAGGTTAGTCCATGACTAGGAAACAACGTCCTGCCCCGCAAATATGGCGGCTGAGACCTCGCACTTCGATGCGAGGTCGCCTTTACCCTCTACTCGCTTCCTTCGGTATATCGTGTCTTTTAGGCTTTCTTTTTGTATCTAAAGCAATTTTGAATATTGAAAACCCGCTTGTTGATATATTTTCTTCTTCTCTTACAAAGAATGCGCTGGTTACATGGATGCGCAATAAACGATTTTCTTTAAAAATGCACAAGCAAATTTTGCATTGTTCTAATTCACCCGTTAAATCATTCACATGTTCAAAGGTGAAGTATTTCTCTTTAGTTGTTTCGTAAAGTAGCTTGTGCTTGTCTAGCTCTTCAATCATACCTCTTAGGTATTTGGATAAGTGATATCGCTCCAAATTGATTTGCCGAGTTTCAAAGTCATCTGAATAAGTTAACTCGATGCTATGCTCTTGATCGTTTTTTGCAAAACAATGTAAGCCATAAGACACAACGAACTTATAGGTATCTTTTTGACCTTCAAAGACTACTTCATGGCAGCTTAGGTGCCTCAGGCAATATTCTTCACCTTCATGTGTGAATGCCTCCCAGTGTTGTCTTGCCTGAATATGAAACTTTTTCAATACTTCGCTCGTTGTTTTTTGCTTTACTTAAAATTTTGACTTCAAGGATTATATTGGGAATGCAATAGCACCTTCAAAGAAAAAGTCACTATTTACAACATTAATCAGGGCAAAATCATACTTGAATGCTTTTTAGCCAAAAACTAGCTTTTCTCGTACGTCATCACACCAAGCAGCCTGCTTAAGCTTTCCTTTTATGCTGTCTTTAATAGGGCTTAAGCGGGCTAAGTTCATCGCAAAGCG
>JAKVCY010000152.1 GCA_022448425.1 Thalassotalea sp.
CTTTGAGCTCAACTGATTGAGTCGTGTATTCATTATGGACCGTGATTTGAAAACTCCCACCAATTCATACAGCGTGAAACGACGTGTTGTTTTATGCATACTTCTGGCATTTACTTCTCTGCTAGCTGGATGCGATAACCAAACTCCTCAAGAGTTTCACACGTTAGCTCTTCAAAATTATGAACAAGGAAAACTTGAAGATGCTTCAATTCAAATCAAGAACGCAATTCGTTTGGCTCCAACAAGCGCTGAATATCGTTTCTTACTTGCACAAATATACATCAAGAACAAGGATTGGGAAGGTGCTGAAAAAGAATTAAGTAGGGCTTCAGAGTTCGGCTACTCAGGCCAAGACTTAATAAGACTCCAGTCTTTAGTATACGACAGACTTATCAAATATGATGACCAAATAGCTCTCAAATTCAATTCAATAGCGGATACAGACCCCCTTCCTCTATACTTAAAACTAAAAGCATTCTACATGACCGATGACCGCGACGGTTTTCGAAAGGCTTTTGATCTATTCGAAAATAGATTCACGAACATGCCCTATGAAAAGCTAGCGCAAGCGCTGAACTTGATGATGAGAAGTGAATGGAGCACCGCGAAAACGATTTTAGAAAATAAACAAAATTTTGATTTAGAGACGGAAGATGAATCTCTGGACTTATTAGCAAAAGTAGCAAGACAACTAGATAATGTTGATTTACTAATTACGACAATTGAAAGTCGATTAATTAGAGAGCCTTCGAACTACAGCATTCGAATTGAGCTCGTCTCTCTTTATGTATTCCTCAAGCAGTTTGAAAAAGCAAATGATGTACTGAAGCCGATAGAACACGAATGGCTACGCTCTAGAGAAATTTCAAGGTGGAGAGCTGTAACAGCATTTTATAGTCACAAATATTCAACAGCTTATGAAAGTGCAAAAAATACAATTGCATCAGGACTAAATACCATTGAGCAAAATGCGATAGCAGGTATTTCTGCTTTCAAATTAGAAAAATTTGAGGATGCACAACACTTTCTAGAATTTGTTACTAGTGAATTACCATCGGACGATAACTTTAAACTAGTTCTCGCTCAAATCTACTTTTTGAAAGGCGACGCAGCTAGCTCTTATCAACTTTTACAACAAGGCAGTAGTGAGAGTGAAGAATATAAACTGCTTAAAATGCAATCTTTGCAAAAAGCCATCTCATCAGGCTTTACAGGCCTAGTACACTCCTTAGTTGCAAACGAATTGATTGCTGATAACGCCCCTTCTTTACCATCTTCATTGATAAATAGAGCACAAAACTCATTTCAGGAAGATATCTGGAACGCTAACCAATGGATTGCTTGGGGAATGTTTCAAATAGAATCAAATCAAACAGAAGCTCTTAAAAGTGCTTGTCGAAACATGTCATCAAAAGCTAATAGTAAGTTTGTAGGGTTACTATTGTGCTCACAATACGAGCTCGCAAAACATGATATTCCTAGTGCTAAAAACCTGTTAAACAGCGCTAGCAAAATAGATTCGGATGCTCCTGAACTAACGTTATTAAAAGCTTTTGTGTTGGTTAAAGAGGGAAATATTGATAAAGCAAGGGTGTTGTTAGATAACAAGTTACAGCAATATCCAAGCAATGCTTCCATGTTAACACTTTATGCAGATCTAGCCGCGAGCGATGAACATCGAGCTTATGCGCAAAGCCTTATCCAAACGGCAATTACTTCAACCCCAAAAAATCAGCAACTTCAAACATTGCTAATTACCACGCTTTATAAATATAAAAATTATAATGAAGTAATCGCAATGGTGCGTGAGCAAGGCTATGAGAAGAATTGGGAGAATGGTCTGGTCTCCTCACTTTATGGTCGCTCTTTAGCTAATATTGGCGCTCACCAAAAGTCTAAGGCATTTTTTCTTGATTGGCTTAGTACGTATCCTCGTAATACTTCAGCGCTTTATGGTGTTATAAATAACCTTGATGCAACTAACGAATTTTTGGAGGCGTTAGGGCACATTGAAAGATATCTTGCATTAGTAAAAGATGACAACGTAAAAGTTTATCAAGCTTACTTCTTAACTCTTTTATCTCGTAACCTTGAAGCCAAACATATTCTGGATGAACTACCAAAAGACTTAAAAAACACTCACGTTGGTCTATATGCTCTGGCAAGTAATGCTCTTTTCAATGATCAAGTAAAACTTGCGGCCACGCTAGCTTCTCGAGCTTATGATGCTTCGCCAAACCTTCGGAATCTTTTTTTATACGGACAAGTATTGGAAAGGCTGGGTAAAAGCGATGAAATCAATTCGTTACTTACTGAGCACGTATCACAATTTGAAAATGATATACCCGCCATTTTGATGTTGGCGGTAAGAGTAGAAGTAAAAGACATTAATAAGGCTATTGGGCTATATCAACAGGTTCTTGCCCTAGACGAAAATAATAGAATCGCTTTGAACAACCTTGCACACATATTACTAGTTCAGTCAAAAATTGTAACAGCAAAGCCTTATGTGAAAAGACTAGAGACTGAGCACGGCTCTTTTGCTGAGGGATTAGATACTGTTGCTTTATTCTACTGGAAGAAAAATGATTTAGAAAAGTCGATCTCTGTATCGGAGAAAGCGTTGAGGTTACAGCCAAATAACGTCTTAATTATTAAGAATTACATTGAGAGATTAGCAGATTTCGGTAATTTAGAGCAGGCCAAAAGACTATTGAGGAGAAATGAAAGTAAACTAAATTACAATGACGTCCGTGATTTAAAAAGCAAGTTAGACGCCATAGGCTAGAGTGTCGGGATTTTATACAAAACCGTTCAATAGAAATGTAAGCAAATGATTTTAATGAAATAAATAAATGGCTTAAATTATGCTTAAGCTAGGTTGACCGCTTATTAATTATTGAAGGAATAATAGAATGAAAAAACTAATTTTAGCTTTTTTCTTGATGGTGGCTGCAAACATCAGCATGGTGTCAACCGCTAGTGCACACACTGTATCACTGAGTTGGCAAGTACAACCCAACGGCGACGTGATGTTTTGGAACCAACATTGGCA
>JAKVCY010000153.1 GCA_022448425.1 Thalassotalea sp.
GTCATCTGTTTACTCGCAATTACAGTCTGGTGTTTTATCTGGTCAAGAAGCCGGGCTAGCATTCTGTATCGCCGGTATCTTTATTGGTAGTGTATTGGCTACTGCTAGCATTCTCTCTTCGAATAAGCATGCCACATAACAAGCCAATAAACTCACTCACTACGTTCGCTGGGACGCATACACGCAGGGCGGCTTCGCCATTGTGCCCTACGTGCCTGCGCCCGTTATTGAAAAGTTAGGCGTCATTTACTTACAGCATTAAAATGTGGGTTAAATTGTGACTTTCCGGCATCAAGGTTGTTTCGCTAGGTTGTCTTTGCAGCTTGCTTTTTCGGTAGTTTCAACGGCTTTAGCAACGCGCTTTTTATCAACACCGAAAAGCCAACATTCAACATCACCAGTCTTCTAAGCTCACTCATTTATCCCGAATTGTCGTTAACATCTGGTATTTCGCACATGGTTGTTTTATCTTAATTTCAACAATTTAAATAAGTGGCCTTATCGGCTAGTGGTGGCAGCAAAGCTGCGTACTCTAAGTTGTACGCCTAACAAAACGCTGTTGGCACTCCCTCCGGTCGCTGGGACGCAAACACGGGGCCCCTTCGCGATTATAGCCCCATGTTAGCGCCCCAAAGCTTAGTGTTAGCTGCATTGTTACATCAAGGTTAAACGAAAATTAAGGAGAGGCTTTTGAAGATTGGAATAGCACAAATTACTCCATTAGCGGGAAATGTCGAACATAACGTTAATAGACATATAGATATGATAAAGCTTGCAGTGCAAAAAAATGCTAAAGCGATATTCTTTCCAGAGTTATCAATCACTGGATATGAGCCAGAATTGATTAATAATTCGATTGACACTTTTAATGCCGAATCTAAGCTCAGCACTTTTCAGAAACTTAGTGATGAAAATGATTTAGTTATCGGCATTGGTGCGCCTTTAAAAATCGAAACTGGAATTCAAATAGCAATGTATATTTTTCAAAAAAATAGACCTATGACAACCTATGCCAAACAGACATTACATGAAGATGAAACTCCCTATTTTGTACCTGGGACTAAACAAGTAGTTATAAATATAGAAGGATATAATATTGCGCCAGCGATTTGCTATGAATCTGTACTTCATGATCACGCTAGAAAAGCATCGACTTTAAATGCAGATATTTATTTAGCAAGTGTAGCCAAATCTCATAATGGAATTAAAAAAGCAATAAGTCATTTTCCTCGTATTGCGCAAGAATATGGTTTTACTGTTCTTCTATCTAACTCTGTCGGTAAGTGTGATGATTTTGTAAGTGCCGGAAATTCAGCTGCATGGAATTCTGCAGGACAAAAGTTAGCAGAGCTAGACAATGAAACTGAAGGGGTTTTACTTATTGACGTCGAAAAAAATGATACTTGCACTATGCTGCTTAGCTAACCTGGAGTTGGCAGCTAACAAGCCAATAAACGCACTCACTACGTTCGCTGGGACGCATACACGCAGGGCGGCTTCGCCATTATGCCCTACGTGCGTGCGCCCGTTATTGGAAAGTTATACATTCTCAAGGAATAGGTTATTTTAATTAAAGCGATAAAGAGCCAACTTAACCTGAAACCGTACTTTTATAAAAAGTCAGCGAAAGTTGGTACTACCGGGTGTATTTTGGGAGGAGTCATAGCTTATTTATTGTTTATGAAAGCCCTACCAATGTTCGGTGTAGACCTTGATATTCCATTAAAGGAATATAGCGATCAAATAGTGTACTCGGTTTTTGCTTTTGGCATTCTCTTACTATTTTGCTGTATATATTTACTTTGTTCACTTTGCGCAGCAGTTTACTTTTATCCCATGGTTAAGAACGGCAACCTAGGGGCAGATGATTATTTTAATATTGTTTTCAAAAGTCAGTACCCGACTCATTGGCAGCGAATGTAGGCAACCGAATGTATAACAAAAAAATCAAGTTCGCCCGCTGCGCGGGCTGGGACGCAAACATGTGGGCTGCTCACTTCGTTCGGATTTTAGCCCACATGTCTGCGCCCCTTATTTAAAAGTTATGTGCCAAAAGGAATTTGAATGCACAAGAATAATCAACTAATAATCGCTGGCAGTTTAAGTATCCTGGCTGCATTACTTCATATTGGTTGTATATTCGGCGGCCCTGATTGGTATCTCTTTTTTGGTGCTGGTCAACGTATGGCTCAACTCGCAGCTCAGGGCGACCCGTACCCAACAATTGTAACTTTAGCAATTGCTTCAATTCTTACTGGCTGGGGCTTATATGCATTTTCTGGTGCAGGTATCATCTTCAAGTTGCCACTACTAAAAACCTGTTTAACTTTAATTACTGCCATCTATTTGTTGCGTGGTATCGCAGGCTTAGCTGGTCCCTTTCTAACTTCAGACCCTGTGGTACACCAAAATTCAATAACCTTTTGGTTAGTCAGCTCAATTATTTGCTGTATTTATGGTACGTTTTATTTATTGGGCACAGTAAAGTTATGGCGGCAGTAGAGAGTGTGCTGGCACATAACAAAAAAATTAAGTACGCCCGCTGCGCGGGCTGGGACGCATACATGCGGGGCGGCTTCGCCATTATGCCCCACATGCCTGCGCCCCTTATTTAAAAGTTATATGCCTCTATATAGTCAAAGATAAATGACATTTTTTAGATTTAATTTTATGCTAAGTGGAAATCGAAGATTTACACAGTAGAACAAGGAAGAGTCATGGGTATATCTGTTTTATTTTCTTTTCTAATACTCGCTTTATTTTGGGTCATCCCCCTCATAATGATTGCTAAATCAGACAGAACCCATGGAGGAGAAAAAGTTGCATGGATACTAGCAGTCATCTTCATCTCTTGGTTTGCGTGGGTCTTCTATTTGCTATTGGCCCCATTGAAACAGCAATCTAATGCGTAGTACTTCTCAACATGGCATATAACAAAACGCTTAAGCCACTCACTTCGTTCGCTAGGACGCAAACGCGCGGCGGCTTCGCCATTATCGCCGCACATTCGCGCTCCCTAGCTTAGCGTTAGGTGTCATCTGAATAATGAGTAACCTTCAAGAGTTAATGGATGATTTCGATTCTATAACTGAGATTGCATACGACTTGTCTCAGCAATTTGATGGTGTTCAAACAGAAGACAGAAGGAAGAAAATATCAACACACTATTTGGCCAAAGTTGTTCCGGAATGCATATCGCTATTAAGAGTGCTTCCTGGCTCTAGGTTTACCGATGCAAAAGAACTATTCGATTTTCCATCTTTCTGCTCGATATCTAGAAGTCTTATTGAAGCTGCTAACCTGCATTGGTATTACTGTATAGAGAGCATTGATACAGAAGAGTCTGATTTTCGACTCTATCTTTATGATTTTCATGATGAGAAATCTACAATGCAGATCGCTAAGTTTATAGGTGCCGAAGAACAAAGTATGGATTTGCT
>JAKVCY010000154.1 GCA_022448425.1 Thalassotalea sp.
TAACCGTCTATTTTTCGCTCAAATGTGATAATTAGTAGACAATATGGACTAATTACTAATAGGATAGGAATTCAGATCCTATAAAGTAGTAGTTCTTAAAGTAGTATTTGATCCTGCCGTTATTATATTAATGCTTAATATCAGATATAGATATTCAAGCTTGCGTAAGGGAATGCGTATAAGAATGTATATAAGCGTAATCAATCCACGCTTTGCGTTCTTTGTAAGTGCATTAATACTGGTAGTGTCAGAAATTGACTACGCAATAATTATAAAGGTGGGTTTATGTTAAAAACTCTTACACTGTTGTCAGTGGCATTACTAACTACCCAGGTTAGTTATTCAGCATTGGCACAAGACGCTTCTTCAGATGAAGCCATTCAGCCCCCTGTTTCAACGAGTGTTGAAGTCGTTGACGATTCAAACCATTTCCAAACTGCTTTTTTACGACGCCAGGTCGACCAGACAATGTCTGTTGGCAGAGCAATTAGTTCAATTGCTGGTCATTATCCGCAAGAAATAGTGTCTATTGTAGATATTGCTTTAGATACTTACCCTGACAAATACAGGGAAATCATTTTTGCTGCTATCTCTGCGCAACCCGCTTCTACTGAAGAGATTGTACAGCTGGCTATTAAGAAAGAAGTAAGCAGTTGCCCTAACATTGTTCAGTTAGCAATAAAAGCAGAGCCTACTTATGTCGACTTTGTTGTACAGGCTGCTGCGGTATCAACACCTGAAGAGCTAGATGAGATTGTACGCGTTGCCGTTCTTACTCAACCGGACGCGGCAGACAGTATTGTTCAGACATTGTCGCAAGAACATCCAAATAAGATTGTCGATATCATGACAAGTGCATTGAACGCTGTACCTTTTGTTGGAGAGTATGTAGTGGATGCGCTTTTGGCCGTGTTTCCTAACGAAGCGGAAACGGTAGTTGAAACAGCAGTAAGAGAGTCGGCGCAGCAGCGTGAACAAGTCATGCGTATTTTAAATACTGCGCAACATGCAGGTGTGTCTCAGGACAAGTTAAAAGAATACGCGATGTCAGCTGGACTAAGCGAAGAAGACTTTAATAGCGCATTGGGCAATTAATTACTTTTAGACTGATTTAAAAAACGGCGTATTGATTTGTTCAATACGCCGTTTTTTATTGCCTTATTATTTTCTACAAAGGTTATCAGCTTTCTAACGACTGACTCCAAGCAATAGTGATCAGTCACACACCGCACCTAGACTTATATGTTCAATGAAAGTTAATTGTTGAATGAGTACAACATGGCGGCTTCTTTATAAAGGGTTAGCTCTGCCTTCAATAAATCTACTCTCGCCTTTATTTCTTTTATCTGTGCCTTAATTTCATTTTGAGCACGTGCGTTCAATACAAACATGTCACTGTCACCCGCATCGAAGCGTGTTTTCTCGACCTTAGAAAGAGTTTTCGCTAACGCCGCATTTTCACTTTGCAGTTCAACAATGTCTTTCGCCTGCCCCCAGTAAACTAGAGCTTGTTCAAAGCGCTGAGCTATGGCCTGCTCAGTTGAGCTTAACTTGTGTTCCAGCTCTCTTTGTTTTGATTGCAGTTGGGCTTGTTCAGCTTTTGCCTTTCTGTTTCCTAACGGGTAAGAAAATGACAAACCCACTTTTGTTTCTGTTCCCTCTAGATTCGACGGACCAGAACCTATATCTCTTGCAACCGAGGCATTTAAATCTAATTTGGGCAATAACGCGTTACTTGCTAGTGCAGCCTTATTCTTTACCACCTGCTGCTCTAATTTCATAACATCAAGCTCAGGGTGACTGCGAAGAGCATTTCGAAGGGTCATTAATTGACCGTTTCCAACCCAGAAAGGCCAATTAATATCGTTAGGTGGGTTTGCCTGATCTAAAGCCAGCATATCGCCTTGGGGTGAGCGCCAGTAAAAAGAAAGCATCTGGGCATGGGCGTCTCGTTTTTGTTTGAGTTCTGCGAGTAAAAGGCGCTGCTGCAAAATGTTGGCTTTGAATTCGGTTAATACCACACTCGCAAGGTCGCCTTTCTCTACACGCGTTACCAACGCTTTTTCACGTTCCGCGGCTGTATTTAGCAGTTCTGTGACAGCTTTAACCTGTAATGCACTTTCGTACCACGCGATATATTCGCTAACGCCTTTATAAACAAAGTCATTGATTAAGCTGGTTGCTAACGCCTGCCATTGTGAAGTGGCTAGCCCAGCATTAGCCAATTCTGTTCTGCGCTTATCCAATTCTCTGTTTTTAAGTAGCGAAATAGCGATGCCGACACTCGCCTCGCCACCAGACAATGTTTCGTAGTCGGCTTCGTACACAGGAAAATCACCGTCTGATATACGATACTCTGTGTAAACCGAACCGTTAAAGTCTTCGAACGGATTGGAAAAGCGCTGCGTTAAATTAGTACCGTCGTAATATCCACTGACGCGGCTACTGGTTTTCTGCTCTATGAACGGATCAAAGCTACTTCTTGCTATTTCAAGTTCGGCTGCAGCTTGATAATTTCCCTCATTGATTGCCAATACGTAAGGGTGATAATTCACCATACTTTGTATTAGAGCATCGATTGATGGTGCTTGCCTGGAAGCTTCAGCTTGCGTAGCCGCGACTGACACGTTAGCGCTAGCAAACACAACCGTTGCTAGCAGCGATTTTATCATCGTTCGCACTACCATATTGACGCTCCAGAACCTTTGGCTCCGCCAGTGGTAGGCTCTTGCGTTGGTAGCGGCGGGAAGTTATTTAACTGTCGCCACATTTCATAACCCAAACGTACCTCTTCCAATAGCACCCACGCTTTTACCCGGCTTCCTAAACGCGCAGAGCTTTCCGCCGGCCAAGGAATATCTGACTCGTCTGGTTTTATCCAAACGTTAAAGTCGCCCGTAGCATTCGCCACAGGTTCTACGTATACCACTTCTCCACCGAAGGTACCTATTGCACTGCCAGGCCACCCGCTAAATTGGAAAACCGGCCACCCATCAAACTGCAAGCGCGCTTTTGCGCCTGGCTTAACCAGCGGAGCATCTAACCCTCTTACGGTAACACGTACACTACGCTTCGCATCTGCTGGAATAAACTGCCCAAGAATATCTCCCGATTTTACGAAGGTAGAAACACCACCAGAGAGCAATCGAACAACGGTTCCATCAACGGGAGCGTACTTAGTTTGCGTAGACTGACGAGATAAGATCATGCTTACTTCATTAATTTCTGAAACTGAGGCTGCAGCTTTTGCTCTTAGCTCCTGTACTTTAATTTCAGCTTGCTCAACTTCCTTTCGGGAAACCAACCCCTGTTCCTGTAGCGACTTTTGGCGCGCCAAATTGTTTTCGGCATTTCTTACTGCTGTTTCGTTCGCTTGATTTTTCAAGTTGGCTGCTGAGAGTTGAGAACGCAACTTCTCAAGGCGCTGCGCATCAATATCAATTAGGGTAACAATAGGCTCTCCCGCTTTTACTTGCTGCCCTTCTCTTACATGCCACTGCTTTACCTGTCCATCAACCAATGCGTTAATTGGCTGAGTTCTATCTTTAGGGTCAAGAGAGTCAACCATGCCTGTTCCGTAGGCCGTTTGGATCCAAGGGGTAAAATACAAAATTAGCGCAGCAGCTAACACTAAGAAAATAATAATGCCAGTAATAACACGATGAAGTTTGGGCACATTCAAAGAAGGCAATGAAGTTATATTGTCTAAAAAGCGACGTTCTGCGTTATTCACTTACTCACCCTCCTTATCATTTGGTGAAGTCGCACTGCTAGTACCTTCTTTGCAAGAAGATATTGGTGACTCACCGTTTGAATATTCATTTAGCATAGCCGTTGCGTTGTCATGGAGATGTAAGACACCTTCAAAACAATCTGGTAAGGGCATATTGGTAAAATACATTACGGT
>JAKVCY010000155.1 GCA_022448425.1 Thalassotalea sp.
CCTACAGATTCTTTACCATCGATTAAACGGTGGTCGTAAGATAACGCTAGGTACATCATAGGTAAGATTTCAACTTTACCATTTACCGCCATTGGACGCTCTTGGATTTTGTGCATTCCTAAGATAGCCGTTTGCGGTAAGTTGATGATTGGTGTTGAAATTAATGAACCAAACACACCACCGTTAGTGATTGTGAAGTTGCCACCTTGCATATCGTCCATCGTTAACTTGCCGTCACGACCTTTGATAGCTAAGTCTTTGATACCACTCTCAATACCAGCCATGCTTAACTGATCTGAGTCACGTAATACAGGTGTTACAAGACCACGTGGCGTAGATACTGCGATAGAGATATCGAAGAAGTTGTGGTAAACGATGTCGTCACCGTCGATTGACGCGTTAACCGCTGGGAAGCGCTTAAGTGCTTCAGTTACAGCTTTCACGTAGAAAGACATGAAACCTAAGCGCGTACCGTGACGCTCCTCAAATACGTCTTTGTATTGCTTACGAAGATCCATAATTGGCTTCATGTTAACTTCGTTGAACGTTGTTAACATAGCCGTTGAGTTTTTCGCTTCTAATAAACGGTTAGCGATTGTTTTACGTAAACGCGTCATTGGTACACGTTTCTGGCTGCGCTCGCCTAACGCTGATGCTGCACCTGCTGATGCGCTTGCCTCCGCTGGAGCTGCTGCCGCTGCTGGTTTGCTGGCTGCTTCAACATCTTCTTTAGTGATGCGACCACCTTTGCCAGTACCTTTAACGTCAGCTTCAGTTAAGCCTTTTTCTGTTAGTAAACGACGTACTGATGGAGATGCAACACTGTCACCTGCCGCTTCTTCAGCCGCTGGTGCCGCCGCTGGAGCTGCTGCTGCGCCCGCACCTACGTTTAATTCACCGATTTTCTGCTCGCCTAATACTGTGTCGCCTTCAGCGTGGATGATTTTACCAATCACACCATCTTCTTGCGCTACAACTTCTAATACAACTTTGTCAGTTTCAATATCAACTAGTTGTTGGTCACGAGACACTGCATCACCTTCGGCAACGTGCCATGTTGCTACCGTTGCGTCAGCAACTGATTCAGGTAACACTGGAACTACGATGTCGATAACTTGTGCACTTGCTGGTGCCGCCGCTGGCGCTGCTTGAGCTGCTGGCGCAGATGCCGTAGCACCTTCAGAAAGGATAGCAATTACTTGCTCGCCTAATACTGTTGCGCCTTCAGCTTCTTTGATTTCAGTGATCACGCCATCTACTGTTGCAGGTACTTCAAGTACTGCTTTGTCTGTTTCAATATCAACAAGCACTTGATCGCGAGCTACTGAGTCGCCTACTTGCACATGCCAAGTTGCGACTGTCGCGTCAGCAACTGATTCTGGTAATACAGGAACCTTAATTTCGGTTGTCATTCAATTATTCCTTACGCTCTTTTCTAATCTCTTTATAAAAAGAGGGTCTATTCTACATTTAGCGCGTCATGGACTAGCGCTTGTTGTTCTTTTACGTGCACAGACATATAACCCACCGCTGGCGCTGCTGACGCTTTACGACCGGCATAAGTCAAATAAGTACCTTCAGGGATCGCCGCACGGAAATGGTGTTGCGAGCAATACCAAGCACCTTGGTTTTGCGGTTCTTCCTGACACCAAACAAATTGCTTAACATGGCTGTACTGTTCTAGTTCAGCAGCAAGCTCTTTCTCGGGGAATGGGTATAACTGTTCAACACGAATGATAGCAACGTTCTTTTGCTCACTCTTACGGCGTTGTTCAAGTAGCTCGTAGTAAACCTTACCGCTACAAAATACAACGCGTTCTACGTTTTCTGCTTTAATGTCTTCATCAACTTCACCGATGATATTATGGTATACACCGCTTGATAATTCTTCTAACGAAGATACCGCTAATGGGTGACGTAATAATGACTTAGGCGACATAACGATAAGCGGACGACGCATTGGACGTACCACTTGACGACGTAGCATGTTAAATACTTGTGCTGGTGTTGAAGGAATACAAACCTGCATGTTGTGGTCAGCACATAACTGCAAGTAACGCTCTAGGCGTGCAGATGAATGCTCAGGACCTTGACCTTCATAACCGTGAGGTAGCAACATGGTTAGGCCACATAAACGGCCCCACTTTTGCTCACCCGATGAAATAAACTGGTCGAATACCACTTGCGCACAGTTAGCGAAGTCACCAAATTGCGCTTCCCAAATGGTTAAGCTGTTTGGCTCAGCGGTTGTGTAACCGTATTCAAATGCAAGTACAGATACTTCAGATAGCACTGAATCATGTACGTCAAATTGACCTTGACCATCGCGAACGTTCTGCAGTGGCAAATAGGTGCTAGCATCTTCTTGGTTATGTAGAACAGCATGGCGGTGGAAGAAAGTACCTCGACCAGCATCTTGACCAGTAATACGTACACGGCGACCATCATCAACGATAGCAGCGTAAGCTAAGCTCTCTGCAAAACCCCAGTCTAATAATTTTTCACCTGCCGCCATTTTCTTGCGGTCGTCGTAAACTTTCTTAACACGAGAATGCACCGGGTGAGACTCTGGGTATGATGAAATTGAATCTGCTAATTCTTTAAGTTTCTCAATTGGCATTGACGCGTCGTACGCATCATCCCAATCGTGACCTAAATATGGAGTCCAGTCCACTGAGTGCTCAGTCATTGGGCGCCATTGTTCTACCGTACATTGACCTTCGTCTAATAGTTTACGGTAGTAAGCCGTTAATTCGTCTGACTTAGTCTTGGCAATCGAGTTTTCAGCGTTCAACTTGTCTGCGTAAATTTGACGCGGTGTCGGGTGCTTCTTGATTACTTGGTACATCAATGGCTGAGTCGCATTTGGCTCATCCGCTTCGTTGTGACCGTGACGACGGTAACATACTAAGTCGATTACAACGTCGCGCTTGAACTTGTTACGGAAATCAAGAGCGATTTGAGTAGCTAACACAACAGCTTCTGGATCGTCAGAGTTAACGTGTAGGATTGGTGCATTCACCATCTTAGCGATATCTGTACAGTACTCACCACTACGTGTGTCATCTTGCTTAGACGTTGTAAAACCAACTTGGTTATTTACAACGATACGTACACTACCACCTACCTTGAAGGCACGTGCTTGTGACATGTTAAACGTTTCTTGTACAACACCCTGACCCGCAATAGCTGAGTCACCATGGATAGTAATAGGTAACACTAAGTCACCAGCATCACAGTCGCGACGGTCTAAACGAGCACGTACAGAACCCATAACTACTGGGTTAACAATCTCTAAGTGAGATGGGTTAAACGCTAGCGCTAAATGAACATTACCACCTGGTGTAACGAAATCTGACGAGTAACCTTGGTGATACTTAACGTCACCAGAGCCTAATGCTTCGTCAGTTTTACCCGCAAATTCGTCAAATAATTTTGACGGGTTCTTACCCATCACATTAACAAGAACGTTTAAGCGACCACGGTGAGCCATACCAATAACCACTTCTTTAGTGCCGTGGTTACCAGCGCGTGTAATAAGCTCTTTTAGCATTGGGATTAGCGCATCACCACCTTCAAGTGAGAAACGTTTTGCACCCGGGAATTTAGCACCTAGGTATTTTTCTAGGCCATCAGCAGCAATTAAGCCCTTAAGAATTTCTTCTTTTTGCTCGGTTGAGAACTGACCTTGAGACTGCACTGATTCTAAACGATCTTGAATCCAACGTTTTTCTTCTGTTGAGGTCATGTGCATGTATTCTGCACCAATTGAACCACAGTAAGTTTTATGTAGCGCTTTGTAGAGGTCACCTAGCTTCATGGTATCTTGACCAATCGCAAATGAACCTACGTTAAATTCTTTGTCGAAATCGTTTTCAGATAAATCGTGATGAGATAATTGAAGGTCTCTAACTTTGTCACGCTGCCATAAATCTAATGGATCAATACTTGCGTTTTGATGACCACGGAAACGGTAAGCGTTAATGAGTTGCAGGACTTTAACTTGTCTTGCATCTGAACCACCAGAAACAACAACTTGTTTAGCTGTTTGTTTTGCTAGTTCTTTGAATTCTTCGCGGATAGCTGAGTGTTTGTATTCAACATCAGCACCTTCAATTTTTGGGAGAGAATCAAATACAGTGCGCCATTCATCTGAAACAGATTGGGAGTTTTCTAAATATGATTCGTACAGTTCTTCAATATAAGCGGCGTTAGCACCGTTTAAATGGGAAGACTCTAACCAAGCCTTCATTACACCTTCGGGCATTAGCTGTTCCTTTACCAGGTAAAAGCAACCAATAAATGTGTTTAATCAGGGTGAGGCTCCTGCCCCACCCTATACGACTAAACGGCTCTTTGTAAAAGCATTGACTTAATATGGCCAATTGCTTTGGTTGGGTTTAATCCTTTCGGACAAACGTCAACACAGTTCATGATGCCGTGACAACGGAATACGCTGTAGGCATCTTGCAAATCATCAAGGCGTTCGTCAGTTGCTGTATCACGGCTATCGATAAGGAAACGATAAGCGTGTAGCAAACCAGCTGGGCCGATAAATTTATCAGGGTTCCACCAGAAAGATGGACACGATGTTGAACAACATGCACAAAGGATACACTCGTATAAGCCATCTAAGTGCTCACGCTCTTCGATTGATTGCAAGTGTTCACGCGCTGGTTGCTCTTTACCATCGTTAATTAAGTACGGCTTAATCTTTTCATATTGATTATAGAACTGAGTCATATCAATAACTAAGTCACGTACTACCGGTAAGCCTGGTAGCGGACGTAAAACGATTTTACTTGCTTTAACAGCAGATAAAGGCGTAATACATGCTAAGCCATTCTTACCATTCATGTTCAAGCCGTCAGAACCACAAACACCTTCACGACAGGAGCGACGGAAAGATAGTGTTGGATCTTGTTCTTTCAACAAGATTAATGCATCAAGTACCATCATATCTGAGCCTTCTGGAATTTCCAGCTCATAGTCCTTCATGTATGGAGCGTTGTCCACATCAGGATTGTAACGGTAAATCGAGAAAATTTGTTTCATCGTTATTCTCCTTAGTAAGTTCTAACTTTCGGTGGGAAAGCTTCACGGTGAACTGGTTTCATGTTTACGTCACGCTTCGACATTTCTTCTGTCTGTGGCGTGTAAATCGTATGACATAACCAGTTCTCATCATCACGGTCTAAGTAGTCTTCACGAGAGTGAGCACCACGAGACTCTGTACGGTAGTTAGCGGATTTAGCCGTACAGTATGCTGTTTCCATCAGGTTATCAAGCTCTAGACATTCGATACGATCAGTATTGAATTCACGAGACTTGTCTGCAAGATGAGCATTCTTAAGACGTTCACGGATCTCAGTAAGTTCCTTCATGCCCTCCGCCATCGCTTCACCTTCGCGGAATACAGAGAAGTTAAGCTGCATACACTGTTGTAAGTCTTTGCGGATTTGAACTGGGTCTTCACCACCAGTAGAAGATTCCCAACGGTTATACCTTGCTAAAGAACTTTCAAGATCTGATTCAGTTGCTTCCTTCGCAGTTTGCGTCTGTGCTAGGTACTCACCTAAGAAGTTACCTGCCGCACGACCGAATACAACTAAATCAAGTAATGAGTTACCACCTAAGCGGTTTGCACCATGAACGGATACGTTTGCAATTTCACCAACAGCGAATAAACCTTCAATGATAGTGTTTTCACCCGTTTCTGGGTTGAAGTTGATTGCTTGACCGTTAACGTTACAAGGTACACCACCCATTTGGTAGTGACACGTAGGGATTACTGGAATTGGCTCTTCCGCAGGATGTACGTGAGCAAATGTCTCAGATAAGTCACAAACGCCCGGTAGACGTTGGTTTAACGTTTCACGACCTAAGTGGTCTAGCTTAAGTTTGATGTGTGGACCGTATTGTGGGTGATCACAACCACGACCTTCACGGATTTCTGTCATCATTGAACGAGCAACAACGTCACGACCCGCTAAATCTTTAGCATTTGGTGCGTAGCGCTCCATGAAGCGTTCGCCGTCTTTGTTAAGAAGGTAACCACCTTCACCACGACAACCTTCAGTTACAAGTACACCTGCACCAGCGATACCCGTTGGGTGGAACTGCCACATTTCCATGTCTTGCATTTGAACACCAGCACGAAGTGACATACCAACACCATCACCAGTGTTAATGTGTGCATTCGTTGTTGATGCGTAGATACGACCAGCACCACCAGTCGCTAATACTGTTGCACGAGCCTTGAAGTAACATACTTCACCACTTTCGATATCAATTGCTGTAGCACCAACTACTGTGCCTTCACTGTTCTTAACGATATCTAATGCATACCACTCAGAGAAAACGTTAGTTTTGTTTTTAACGTTTTGTTGGTATAGACAGTGAAGAAGCGCGTGACCTGTACGGTCAGCTGCCGCTGCTGTACGAGCAGCTTGCTCGCCACCAAAGTTCTTTGACTGACCGCCGAAAGGACGTTGGTAAACTTTACCGTTTTCGAAGCGAGAGAAAGGTAAACCCATATTCTCTAATTCAATGATCGCTTCTGGACCCGTTTTACACATGTATTCGATAGCGTCTTGGTCACCGATGAAATCAGAACCTTTTACGGTATCGTACATGTGGTATTCCCAGTTATCTTCGTGCGCGTTACCTAACGCTACAGTAATACCACCTTGGGCTGATACTGTATGAGAACGAGTAGGGAAAACTTTTGAAATCAAAGCACAAGACTGGCCTGATTCAGAAATTGCTAATGCTGCGCGCATACCTGCGCCGCCTGCGCCAATTACAATGGCGTCGAATTCACGAACTGAAACGCTCACTTATACACCCCACACAATTAGAAACCCTGCTACAAAATAAGTAAGCAAAGTAACTGATAAAATGAATTGTAATGAACCACGAAGGAAAGTTGGTTTCACGTAGTCAGATAATACCTGCCATACACCAATCCAACCGTGGATTAACAATCCAAACAATGAAACTAAAGTAAATACTTTCATGGATAAGCTGGAGAACAAGCTTTTCCAGGATTCGTATGTTACCTCAGGGGTGAATACGAAATAGCCAGCAAAAAAGAGTACATATGCTGCTAAAAATAATGCGCTTGCGCGAATTAAAATGAAATCATGTACGCCGCTACGGCCTACAGTTGCTACGTTACTTACCATAACCACACTCCCACTGCGACAGATAATACAACCCAAAGCGCAATGATAACTTTAGCGCTGGCATTACCAGATGCTTTCTCTTCAAAATGGCCTAAATCCATGAGCAAATGACGAATACCACCTAGCAAGTGATAAGTGATAGCGACAGAGATACCCCAAATAATGAATTTAAAGAAAAAGCCATCGAGCATAGCTTGAACTTGGGCAAATCCTTCAGCAGAAGATAAGGATAAAGATAGAGTCCACAATAAGATCCCAATAGCAAAGATCATTGCTACACCGGAGATACGGTGCATAATTGAAGCATTTGCAGCAGGATGCATCTTAATTGTAGTCAGGTCTAAGTTTACAGGACGTTCTTTTTTCACGATTGATGCCTAAAGAGCTCTAGTGAGCCTTCAACTTTTTTTATTGTTACTCATGAAATGTTTTAAATGAGCAACCCCCCAATGCACTACACTTGCTTAATACTTACATACGAATGCAAACTTAAACAAACGAAGGTCAGATTGATTATATATTTGAACTTTAGGAATTACAATTTTCGTGCGATTTTAAAGAGTTGTGGCTTTTTTTTGAGCAAAAACACTACTAATATTAGACTTTAGTCAATTCAAACGCACATTTGAATTGACTTTATAGGGATAGTTTGGAGTAGAATACATGCAATTTTGTATTCAGAAAAACTGACTAACTAATCATTTTTTAGTCAGTAAGCAAAAAATATAGGGGATATAACATATGGCTGACTTAAAAGCCTCTCTAAGTATTGATGGTAAAGAAGTTGCCGAATTACCAGTAGTTTCTGGTACTGCAGGCAATGACGTAATCGACATCCGCACCTTAGGTGCATCAGGCTACTTCACCTATGACCCTGGTTTCCTAGCGACAGCTTCCTGCGAATCAGCAATTACCTTCATCGATGGTGGTAAAGGTGTTTTACAGCACCGTGGTTACCCAATCGATTCACTAGCAAAAGAAGCAGACTACCTTGAAGTTTGTTACATCTTACTAAACGGTGAAGCGCCTACTAAAGCGCAATATGATGAATTCAAAACGATCATCACTAACCATACAATGGTTCACGAGAAGTTAGCGCACTTCTTCCAAGGTTTCTTACCTGACGCTCATCCAATGGCAATGCTTTGTGGTGTTGTTGGTGCGATGTCTTCTTTCTACCACAGCGACTTAGACATCACTGATGCAGAACAGCGTATGCGCTGTGCACACCGTCTTGTAGCTAAAATGCCAACAATTGCGGCAATGGCTTACAAGTACAGCATCGGTCAACCATTCGTTTACCCACGTAACGATTTATCTTACGCAGAAAACTTCTTACACATGATGTTCTCTGTTCCAGCCGAAGAGTACAAAGTTAGCCCGACGCTTGCAAAAGCAATGGACCGTATCTTTACACTTCACGCTGATCACGAGCAAAACGCTTCTACATCAACAGTACGTTTAGCTGGTTCATCTGGTGCTAACCCTTATGCATGTATCGCTGCTGGTGTTGCGTCTCTTTGGGGTCCGGCTCACGGTGGTGCTAACGAAGCATGTTTAACTATGCTTGAAGAAATCGGTGACGTTTCACGCGTTGACGAATTCGTTGCTAAAGCGAAAGACAAGAACGACCCGTTCCGTCTTATGGGCTTCGGTCACCGCGTATACAAAAACTTCGACCCACGTGCGACAGTAATGCGCGAAACTTGTCATGAAGTTTTACAAGAGCTAGGTGTTAACGATCCGCTACTTGACGTAGCAATGGCATTAGAAAAAGTAGCGTTAGAAGACCCTTACTTCATCGAGAAGAAATTATACCCTAACGTTGATTTCTACTCAGGTATCATCTTAAAAGCGATTGGTATCCCAACAAGCATGTTCACTGTAATTTTCGCAATGTCACGTACTGTTGGTTGGATTTCTCACTGGGACGAGATGTTATCACAACCAGGTCAGAAAATCGGTCGTCCTCGTCAGAAATACACTGGCGAAATCAACCGTGAATTCACACCGCTTAAAGATAGATAATCGACTAGAATTAGTTAATATCTGAATAAAAAGCAGTCTTATGGCTGCTTTTTATTGCCTGACTTTCTAATGATTAACGGTCGCTAATCGCTTTAATCAGATGAACTACTCCTACAAAATAGTCAGTTTCCTCCGTTTTATCAGACTAATGTCTAATAAGTCTTTCTAAAAAAACTAGTATTCACATCATACGCTATGGCTAGTTTGTATATTTATTCACCAGTGTTGCGATTTTTCATTGAAATAAATAGTCGTTTTGCAGGATAATGCGCGCCTTATTTTTTTGGGTTTAGCCGCAAGGCATGAAGTATATGTCAGATTATCAGTTACGTTTTGGTGGAATTGCTCGACTCTACGGTATTCAAGGTGCTGAGATTATTCAGCAAGCAAATATTTGTGTCATCGGTATTGGTGGCGTGGGTTCTTGGGTAGCAGAAGCACTGGCTAGAACAGGTGTCGGGCATATGACTCTGATCGATCTAGACGATATTTGTACAACCAACGTCAACCGCCAAATTCACGCAACAACTGACACTGTCGGTGAAAGTAAAACAGAAGTCATGACAGAGCGTATCAAGGCTATTAACCCTGATTGCCAAGTCACCGAAATAGAAGATTTCGTCACACTAGACAATGTGAGAGACCTTATTAACAACTCGTTTGATTATGTTATTGATGCTATCGACTCAGTCCCTGTTAAATCGGCAATTATCGCGCATTGTAAACGCCAAAAAATACCGATGATTACAATTGGCGGTGCTGGTGGACAAACCGATCCAACACAGATTGCAATTAGTGACTTAAGTCAAACGTATCAAGATCCATTATTGGCGAAAGTACGCAATCAATTACGCCGCGAGTACAATTTCTCACGAAATACAAAGCGTAAATTCAGCATCGATGCTGTGTTCTCAACTCAACAGTTGGTCTACCCTGATGCTGACGGCAATGTCTGTCATGCGAAGCAATCAGGTGACGGCGCAATGCGCTTGGATTGTAGTGGCGGGTTTGGCGCAGCAACTCACGTAACGGCAAGCTTCGCTTTCTTTGCAGTCGGCAAAGCAATAGAGAAGCTGATTAGGAAGAAGTCTAAGGCCTAGGCGTTGAGCTGTAGCTTTGGCTAAGACTGAGAAATAGATAAAAGTAAGATAAGAAAAAATAGCCTCAAATAAAGACAGCCGCGATTTAAACTTGGTAGTTTGATTCGAATACTGGTGTCCAAATTTAAATCGCAAATCTAGATGAATGCGTGCTGACTAGCGTAATTTATCTCGACACTTTCCTAATATTTTCAACGATAGCTCTTACACCATTACCTCTAGATGGGCTTAAATGTTGTAAAAGCCCTAACCTTTCAAAGTAAGTTTCAATATCAAAAGCTTGTATATGTTCGCAACTTTTATTTTGATACGCGGCAAGCACAATTACCAATAGACCACGAATGACTTTTGCGTCGCTATCTGCACTAAAATGCCAGTGCTTATCATCATCGAGATGAGCCTTTAACCATACGTCACTTTCACAGCCCTTAACTAAGCTACTCTCATTTCTCTCCGTTTTAGACATTCGCTCTAGTAACTTACTTAACAACATGATTTCGCGGTGTTTTCCATCCCAACCCTTTGCTTTATCAAAGCGTTCAATTACTTCAATTGTCGCGTCGTCAACAGTGGTATCGTCAATGCTCGCTTCGTCAGGAGTTAAACTTGGTGCTGTGGTTACCGAGACATCACTTGCTTCAACTTCTCCTTCAGCTTCTATTCCAGACTTAACAAATTGGTGGAGTAAAGCAATAAAGCTATCAACTTCCGTTTGTGTATTGTACGGCGCTAGAGATGCCCTTACACAACCACCTTGTTCAAGATATTCAAAGAGTGGCATTGCACAATGGTGCCCTGCTCTTACGGCAAAATTATGCGCGTCTAAAAAACTGGCGACGTCTTTGGCATGGTCTGTGAGATTAAATGAGAAAAGAGGAACATCCGGCTTACCCTTAAATAAAAATGTTAAGCCCGGAATGTCTGATAATTTCTTATGCGTATAGCTAATGATTGATTCTTCATAATCAGCGACTGCACGTAAATCAAGACTCGACACAAACTTCATCGCTTCAGCAAAACCAATAACGCCGACGATATTAGGTGTGCCCGCTTCAAATTTAAATGGCAATTCGCCAAAACTTGTTCCAGAAAAGCTCACTTTTCTAATCATCTCACCACCAAACTGATAAGGCGGCATAGCATCGAGCAGAGCTTCTTTACCATAGACTAAGCCAATACCTGTTGGGCCAAACATCTTATGAGCAGAAAACACTAAGAAGTCGCAATCAATTGCTTGAACATCGATACTTTGATGAGCGACTGCTTGTGCTGCATCAACAACCACAGTAGCACCTACAGCACGAGCAGCTTTTACGATATCTTCTATCGGGTTTAGTTTTCCGACAACGTTGGAAATCATCACTAGCGAGACAAGCTTAGTATTTTCACTGAACACACCTGATATAGCGGATTTATCAATTCGCCCTTCATTATCTAGCGGTAGTACTTTAATTATGGCGCCGGTTGCTTGCGTTACTTGTTGCCAAGGAACGATGTTCGCGTGATGTTCAGCATACGAAAGTACGATTTCATCGCCTTTTGCCAGCGTTGTCTGAGCAAAGCACTGAGCAATTAGGTTTATCCCTTCCGTTGTGCCTTTGGTCCAAATAATTTCTTTGGTCGACTTGGCATTAACAAATTTGCGAGCAGTTTCTCGTGCTTGCTCAAACTTAACCGTAGCCTCAGCACTTAACTTGTGCGCAGCTCTGTGCACATTGGCATTCTCTGCTTGATAGAAGTTGCTCGTGACTTCAATCACATGCTTATGTTTCTGGGTCGTTGCCGCGTTATCAAAATATACTGGGCGATTCGAGCTTGCTGATTCCTCATAAAAGGGGAAAAACTTAGCAAACGATGCGGGATTAAATATTTTCATCAATTAATTGACATAAAAAAGCCATATTTATTCCATAATTATACCCTAGTATATCGTCCCGTTAACCAAAATAAATGTTAATATATTGTTAATATCTTTTTTTTGTTCTATAACTAAGAGACAGCAATATTAGGGAGACGAACATGTCCTTATTCTCATGGTTCCATGATGCCTCTGGTCAACAAACTCACTCGAGAGATGCTAAAATTAAAGATCAACTCAACCAGTCAATGTGGCCTACAGCCCACGTAAGAAAGAGCCTAATAGATAGCGACGCACAGCCCAGAATTAGCGACTTAAAGCGAATTTCTGCCGCAGATAAAAAGCAGATAAATCAAATAAAAGAACAGTTAGTGAAAGGAAGCTAATCGGCAGAAGTTCGCCTAGGGTTTCGAATGCCACAACCTAATACATAATACCAGTTGTCGCTAAAACCCACCTGTTAATATTTTGAATTGTTTCTCATCGCTCATAACCAGCCTTGCTGAGCTTTCAAGCCAGCGTTTAGCTGCATTAATATTGCCCTCTAGATAATGAGCTCGTGCAAGGTTGTAATGAAAACTCGGTCGACTAAATTGCTCTGGCGATGCTGAGAATAACGAATAAAATGCATTGGGCATTTCAAGATTATGATTTCTCATTTTGTTTCGTGTGCTAAACGGTTTCACTGACACTAAATCACTCTGTCGCTGACAAGTTTCAGAGAGAAAAATCCCAGCCCCTGAATTACCAAAAGCAACGTCCATTGGCCAATACTCGTCACCATTTTTTTCTATTACACTTGCTCTCATGGCATTAGCGTCAGCAAATAAGCTAAACCAAGGTAATGTTTTAACAATTGAGACCGGTAACACCCTCCGTTCATCAATGTTTTTAATTTCAGCAACATCTATGTTGGCAACGTTAAACCCCAAGTTTCCAGTACTTTGACAAAGTTGATGCGACTCCCTTAACGCGTACTCATCGATAAACCCCAATAAATGAGCGGCTTCATGCATAAAGACATTGGTATCATCTCCTCTGTCTAAATGCATAATGCCGTAGTACACATTCGCCTTACCTTCAGGCAGCATTATTGCGAGGTAATCGCTGCCGATTGATCTCACATCACTTTCCATCGCTAGCTCGTTGCACAAAATAGGTTGTTCAGCCAACGCTTGGCAATCTAAAGCTTGTGCTCGAATATAACGAATAGCATCAACGCAAAGATAGTTCGCCATATCGGCCTGGCGATATTCGGCGACGATATCTTGCCACTGTGCTAAGTCTTCATAATAGCTTGCCATCAAAGTAATCGAGTAGTGACAACTATTACCGCTTTTTGTCTGCGTTTTGTGAGGTGTGTTTAGCCTTGAGCTAGGTGCTATCAGCGTTGGGCTCGCTTCCGCAATGCCAAATAAAATGAGGTTACTGGCAACTTCACCTGAAGGAGCAAACGCAACAATATCAGCTATCGCGCCTTCAATAAGTGTTTTATCGCCTAATGCTAAGGCATTTTTAAGAGAAAGCTCGGCGTTGCGCTCAGAGAGACTGCCGTACTTATGTCGTAATGTATTGATGACTGTTTGAGACGCCTGAAATCGGGTTTGTTGATAGAGAAAGTTTGCATAATCGCTAACAACTATTTCAGCATCAATATGCAACTTATCTTGCGAAAAAATGTGAGTTACTGTGTTTTTCCAAATTTTTCCGGCTTCAGTGACCTGCCCAGCCTCCGCCAAATAAGTTGCTAACTGCTTAGCTATTTCAATGTCATGAGCTGCAAGCTTATACGCAACATTTAGCCATTTGTTACTGCCAACATCATGTTGCTTAATTGAGCGCTTAAGTGCGGTAGGAATGTCTTGCTGCACAGCAAACGTTAGCTGACTATTTGTTTCTTCATTGGCTTCAATTAGCTGCATTAAATAAGGCGCATAAAAAAATGAGCTCGACGATAAGATTATCGTCAAGCTCATTGTAATTAACCATTTAGCTTTAATCATTTATCACTTATCGAAACTAATGCCTTCTCAATAGTATGCCAACGACTTTATGCGGCAACTAAAGTGCAGACTTGCCTGTTTGTCGCAGAAGCTCTAACTCTAGCTTGGCATAACGATGTTCAACAAATTCGTAAACATTGGTGGTGAGAGCTAGCTTAAAGAAGTTCATCGCCGCTTGCGACTGGGCTTTGTCTTGCGCTAACTTACCCAAGTAAAAATAAGCTTCACACAATCTATCGGTTAGTGCTTTATTTGAACTCACGTTGGTTGTTAATTGCGCCATAAACTTCTCTTGAGATAATTCGCCAAGATAAAGCTGAATAATCTGTTTAGCCCAAATTCTCTCGTCAACGAGTTCTGCTCGCTCCTTTAAATTTGCTAGTGCTAGTTCAGGGTTTGCCTCGCGTTCAGCAAGATACAACCAAAGTACACGATAAGGATCGTTCGCTTGTTTGTTGAAAAACACCGTTAAGTCTTCTGCGGCAAGCTCTGGACGTCCACCATAATATAAAGCGATACCACGATTTAAGTATGCGTATTCATGCTCTGGTGCAAGGTCGATCACGGAATCAAACTGTTCATAAGCTTGATCGAATTCCTGCATTTGCGTGAAATAGATCCCCAGAAAGTTATAAGCATCGACTAAATCAGACTTCAAGCGTAAAGCGCGTGTGAAGTCGTGACGCGCTAAGTTGCGTAACCCCACATTGTCGTAGATAACACCGCGATCGTAATATAGCTCGGCTTTTTGTACGTCTGTTAACTCAGCACGCTGAATCACTTCTGTGTAACGCGCTATAGCAATTTCGCTTTTATAATTGACGGCTTGAGGCTCAGCAATAACGATATTGCCTATTGCTGCATCTAAATTTTGCGTTGAAGTACAGGCTTGTAATAAGGCTACCGTAGCGACAGCCACTAATTGATTGAATTTTTTCACGTAAAACTTATGCCTAAGAAAGGAAATAAATAGATGTAGAATAAATTCAGTATATAAAAAAGGGAGCTTGATAGCTCCCTTTTTATTTTTCAATATTGTGTTAATTCATTAATGAATTATTCAGCGTCTGCTGCTGCTTCAGCCGCTGGCTTTTCAGCTGCATCTTTCATGCTTAGGCGAACACGGCCTTGACGGTCAACTTCTAGTACTTTAACAGTTACTTCTTGACCTTCACTTAACACGTCAGATACTGCGTTAACACGCTCTTCTGAGATTTGTGATATGTGAACTAAACCATCTTTACCTGGTAGCACGTTAACGAATGCACCGAAGTCTACGATACGTACAACTTTACCAGTGTAGATACGACCTACTTCGATTTCAGCAGTTAATGCTTCAATACGTGCGATAGCGTCTTTCGCCTGCTCGCCGTCTGTTGCAGCAATCTTAACTGTACCGTCATCTTCGATTTCGATTGTTGTACCAGTTTCTTCAGTAAGTTGGCGAATTGTTGCACCACCTTTACCGATAACGTCACGAATCTTGTCAGCGTTGATTTTCATCGTGTGGATACGCGGTGCGAAATCAGAGATATCGTCACGTGCACTGCTGATAGCTTGGTCCATTACACTTAAGATGTGGATACGTGCAGCTTTTGCTTGGTTAAGCGCAGTTTGCATAATATCTTGCGTGATACCTTCAATCTTAATGTCCATTTGAAGAGCAGTGATACCTTCAGAAGTACCTGCTACTTTAAAGTCCATATCACCTAAGTGATCTTCATCACCTAAGATGTCAGAAAGAACAACGTGGTTGTCACCTTCTTTAACTAAGCCCATCGCGATACCAGCGACAGATGCTTTAATCGGTACACCAGCATCCATAAGTGCTAATGACGTACCACAAACTGATGCCATTGAAGATGAACCGTTAGATTCAGTGATTTCAGATACAACACGTACTGCGTAAGGGAAATCTTCTGGTGAAGGCATTACTGCTAAAACACCACGCTTAGCAAGACGACCGTGACCGATTTCACGACGCTTAGGCGAACCAATGAAACCTGTCTCACCTACCGAGTACGGAGGGAAGTTGTAGTGAAGCATGAACGGGTCAGTCTTCTCACCTAAGATAGTTTCAACTTTCTGTGCATCACGCTGCGTACCTAAAGTAGCTGTAACTAACGCTTGAGTTTCACCACGTGTGAATACTGCGCTGCCGTGAGTACGAGGAAGAACACCAGTCATTACGTCTAACGCACGAACCATCTCTGGATCACGACCATCGATACGTGGGTGACCTTGAGTAATACGGCCACGTACAACATTCTTCTCTAAATCGTGGAATAAGTCTTTCGCTTCTTGAACGTTTAACTCTTCGTCTTCAGCAAGCAGCTTCTCAACTACTTCGTTGCGGATTTCAGCAACGCGCTCGTAACGCTTAGCTTTTTCAGTGATTTGGTAAGCTTCGTTTACTTGCTCAGCTGCTAACTCGTCGATTTTCGCGATAAGTTCAGCATTCTTAACAGGTGCTTCCCATTCCCAGCTTGGGTTGTTAACTTCAGCTGCGAATTCTTTAATTGCGTTGATAGCAGTTTGTGATTGCTCGTGACCGTATACAACAGCACCTAACATCACGTCTTCAGAAAGTACTTCTGCTTCAGATTCAACCATTAATACAGCTGACTCTGTACCAGCAACAACTAAGTCTAGCTGGCTAGTTTCTAATTCTGATTGAAGTGGGTTTAATACGTATTTGCCGTCAGTGTAACCTACACGTGCTGCACCTACTGGACCGTTGAACGGTGCACCAGTGATTGCTAATGCCGCAGATGTACCTAATAAAGAAATGATATCAGGTGCGATTTCTGGGTTAGCAGAAACGACAGTAATAATAACTTGTACTTCGTTTGTAAAACCTTCCGGGAATAGTGGACGAATTGGACGGTCAATTAAACGTGCGATTAATGTTTCTTCTTCTGAAGGACGACCTTCACGCTTGAAGAAACCACCAGGGATTTTACCCGCTGCGTACGTTTTTTCTTGGTAGTTAACCGTTAACGGGAAAAAGTCTTGACCTTCAACCGCTTCTTTCTTCGCTACAACAGTAACCAATACGCTTGTGTCATCCATTGATGCCATCACAGCTGCAGAGGCTTGACGTGCGATTACGCCTGTTTCTAGGGTTACGGTGTGTTGACCGTACTCAAATGTTTTAGTTACCGGAGTAAACATTTATAGATTCCTTATTTAAGACACCAACTTACCTATTTAAGTTAGCTCTGTTTTCTTTCATTTAATTTGCCCGCTAATTATAGCGATAACAAGCGCTATTACTAGCGCTTAAATCAATTAAAACAAGATTGTCATAAAATAATTGATGCATCTGATAAATTACTCTAATAAATGAAGGTTTAATACCAGTTGGATTAAATATTTGGTCATTTAGCGAGAGTTAAAAGGTTTATAGGCACTGGTTTTGTACTCCTGCAAAACTTTAGCACCTACATCCATGTAGGCGTGGCTTTGATTGCAGAGAATGGTTATTCCCTTGTCAAAATCAATAACGCAGCATATAAGCCTTTTAAACGCGCCCTCTGGGAGCTTGTCAGGAAAGTGATAATTTCATTCTGAGACAACTGATATTCTGTAATCACATAACAAACTGGTCTTACCAGAAGTAAAAAATTGAGCGTTCAACGTGAATAGATTTATTAATTTAAGGAAAAATTAGAAGTACGTGCGGTTACACTGACAACCTGTTTGGACCAACTACATTTGACGCTTAAAGCGATGTTTTTGTTTGATATAAAATGGATTACGTCTACTCCGTATTCACTTTCTTGTTCGTTTGACCTCATACATTTTTTTGTCGGCAATCTGACTCAGTGCTTCTAATTTACTCGCACATAGCTCTGTAACAGGCGAGGATGTATAGCCATGGCTGAATGATATGGAAGGATGGCTAGTTTCGCTTTCAACGAGTTTGGTTAAGCGTTTAAGCATAACCTCAGCATCATTTGGCTGCTTTCTGATAAATAAAACTAAAAACTCGTCACCTCCAAAGCGAGCAATAGCGTCAGTATCCCGGAATGTCGCAGATAAGTGTTGAGCAAACTTTTTAATGGCTTGATCGCCCACTTGATGACCATAGGTATCGTTTAGCGCTTTTAAGTTATCTAAATCAAAGTAAAACACGCCTATCGCTTCAGACTCTCTTTTGGCAAACTTTATAATATGCTCAGTGGCTAAACTAAACCCTTTTCTGTTGAGCAGATTTGTCTGGTCATCATTAAGAGCATAGCTTTCTAGCTGAATATTTTTGCTCAGCAAATCAAGCTCTTTCTCTGCCATACCTCTGAAATATTCAATCAACCTAAAATACCGGTCGTCATAGTTGGTTTTAGCGAAATCCATTATGCAGATGGTGCCGAAGATTGCTCCATTGGGCCAATGTAACGGGTAGCCTAAATAGGTATTAAATCTGTCTTAGGTAACTTTAGGGTTAGACAACCACTCAGGTCTTTCAGATGCATTGCCTACATATAGCTCTTTATCACGCTGAACAACTTCTCGACAGAACATTTTCACGTCGGTGCTAATCATCGCGCCCGCGCTGTAAGGGCTTTCTTCAGATTCGTGAGAGATAATGACTTTATAATCATCTTCTCCTGCCTGAACAATAAATCCCCCAGGAGAGTGGCATAATTCAGACATTAAGTTGACAAGCCTTTGCCATCCAGGAATTAAATACTCAGCTTTATCCTGTTCTGTAATCCATTGGTTTGTTGATAAAACATTCATAACATCAAACAAGTGAACCGACCATTATTCAAGTATATTGAAAAATCTATGTAGGACAAGCAACACCGAGGCTCTTTATCTACCTTAGTTTCAGTATTGAAGAGTTCGATGTTTTAACTCATTGAGAAGGTTCGAAAAGAGCCAATCAATATGAAGACCTGCTTTTTCACGCATGCATACAAGGCCCGGCGAAAGCGGCTTTTTATTAAATGTGGACATTTCATTTGAGACTGTAATTATATAGCTATGTTGCATTTAAGTGTTGTCAGTTTATACTTTAAATAGTCATTGAACCTCTAGCCAACCCTTGGTCGTGGTGTTCTTGTGCTGAAATATTCATACTATATAGGAGCAATAGATTGCCTGAAGCGTTTAAAAATGTATTTAACCCCGAATTCGTTCATGAATTGATTGGCCGCATTAAATCATGTTATTCGGATTTTGATGAAGTAACCTTTCAGGCATTAGTATTTGATGATAACTGGGAAGCGCGAGAGTTAAAGCAACGAATGCGCCATATAAGTATCTGCCTACGCCAGTCTTTACCTGAAGATCTTAGTGCTGCATATGACATTATTCATCAGGTAGCTATCGACTTTGGGGAAGAAATGGACATCGCTCCAATGGTATTTCCTGATTTTGTTGAACACTATGGCCTAGAGCATACTGACTCATTAAACATGCTAGAACACCTAACACGTCATTCCAGTAGCGAGTTTGCAGTGCGTCCATTTATTATTCAAGATCAAGATACAGTGATGAATTTAATGTACAAGTGGGCAAAATCAGATAATTATCATGTCCGTCGCTGTGCAAGTGAAGGCACGCGTCCACGCTTGCCTTGGGCAATGGCTTTACCTGCTTTAAAGAAAGATCCAGCGCCAATCTTACCTATATTGGAGCAGCTTAAAGACGACCCTGAATTATATGTTCGCCGCAGTGTGGCAAACAACCTTAATGATATTGCAAAAGACAACCCTGACGTCGTCATTTCTTGCGTAAAAGCTTGGCTTGGTCAATCAAAAAATATCGACTGGGTGGTAAAACACGGCTGTCGTACTTTACTCAAACAAGGGCACCCTGAGGTGTTAGCGCTGTTTGGTTTTGCCCCGCCAGAACACTTATCTGTCACTGGTCTAAAATATAATAACAGTGTGTCTATGGGCGAAGCTCTGAATTTTAGTTTTGAACTTATTTCTGATGATATTCAACCGTTGGGAAAACTCCGTTTAGAATTTGCCATTGATTTTATGAAAGCCAATGGTAAACAAGCGCGTAAAGTGTTTAAGATTTCCGAAGGTGCAGTGCATGAAAAGCGAAAGTCCGTCACCAAAACTTTTTCTTTTAAACCTATCACGACTAGGAAATACTACAAAGGCGAGCACGGTCTCGCTATTTTGGTTAATGGTGTTGAGATGACGCACAGCTCGTTTTTACTTTGCCCGTAAACCAATTGAGAACATAGCATTGTATTGGTCTCCGCTACAATGCTTCTCTTAACCATGTTTGTTCTGTGTGTTCTTGGTGCAGCTCCATAAACCTGAACCAGCTCAAATAGTTAGGCACATATGCTTTGCCAACGCCGTTAAAACCCACCAGCCACGTTTTCCAGCGCATAATATAATTGTTGATCGTTTGGGTGTGGTACACATCATCTATAACTCTTTGATTATCAAGTCCTATTAGACGTTTGTGGTCTACGTTCAAATCTCGCGCTATACCACGATAAGACTGGTTTCCATCAGTGCAAAGCACAGATCCTTCGCTCAATAATGGTGTTAGCGCTGCTTGAATATTCTCTCTCGTATTTCTTTCCAGTACTTGATGTGTGATTGCCCCTGTTCTGTCCAAGGCGCTCAATATCAGCACTTGCCGTACCCTTCCACCGCCGCGCTTTCTAGCAGGTCGGTCAAGCTTTCGCTTGCCTTTGAATGACTCAGGCAAGAAGGTCTCATCTGCCTCGATGACACCTTTCAGCTCTGAAGTGCCTAAATTTGCAGGGTTTTGGAGGAATATATGCCGCCAGCGGAATGACGTTCGCAGGTTAATATCCAGCTTTTTAGTGGCCTTTCTTAGCGAGATACCGTCCCACATAAGCTTTGTGTAGTTTACCCACTTTTCCGCCTTTCTCATGCGATACAGCGGGGTATTTGCCAGTGCGTTAAAGGTCTTGCCGCAATCTTTGCACTTATAGCGTTGAATACCTTGCTTGGTCATGCCCCAACGGTTTAACACATGAGAGTCACAATGAGGGCAATGGTTTACCGTTTCTTCTCGATCTGAAATGGCTTGTCCCACTTGATCATGAGCAATGTTTTGCTCAACTTCATGGCGTAGCCGCTTAAGCTGTGCATAGTTTAGATTCGCAACTTGTTGTGGGATGGCTTGAAAACTAACGTTTGCCATGTTGCCCCCTGATATTGTTGGAAAAGTCTACATTGAGTTTAATTTATCAACACTTAAATGCAACATAGCCAATTATATACAGTGTGTAGTTAATTTAGTTTAACAGTACATATGAACGCGTCACCATGCTCGATACAGTCGCTCTAAATAAATCTCAACTCGAAAATGTATCGTTCGGTGCACCGACCGCAAACGAGAAAACTCACCCACCTCTTCTTATTATTGCAGGAGCAGGCACTGGGAAGACCAATACGCTCGCGCATAAAACAGCGCATTTAATTATGTCAGGTGCGTCACCAGAGAAAATCTTACTGATGACCTTTGCTCGTCGAGCTTCGGCTGAATTAGCGTCACGAGCAAATCGAATTGTTGAACAGACCTTAAGAAAAGAGAACAAGTCTTACAAGCCCGTAAAAATAGAATGGATGGGGACTTTTCACTCTATTGCCGCTCGGTTACTGAGAGAATATGCTGGCGCTATTGGCCCAGAGAGCGACTTCTCCGTGATGGATAAAAGTGACTCAGCTGACATGATGGATGTGCTGCGTCATGAACTCGGCTACTCTAAAACCCATCAACGCTTCCCAAAGAAGAAAACCTGTTTCGATATATACTCTCGCTGTGTTAACAGTCAATCAGCACTTCAAGACGTTTTAGATAAACATTTTCCTTATTGCAGTGATTGTGCAGACGAATTAACGGCTTTGTTTAAACGTTACACCGAAGAAAAGCTCGAACAAGTTTGTTTGGATTATGACGACCTACTTTTGTACTGTTTTCATATGTCGCAAGTCAAAGAGATTGCCAACGAGATACGAGAACGCTTCGACTATATAATGGTGGACGAGTATCAAGATACCAATGTGCTTCAGGCTGGCATCTTATTTGGTTTCTTCCCCGATGGCCAAGGGTTAACCGTTGTAGGTGACGACGCTCAAAGTATCTATGGCATTCGCTCAGCTAACGTCGATAATATCCTTGGTTTCCCAGACCAGTTCACGCCCAAAGCGAAAGTAATTTCATTAGAGCAAAACTATCGTTCCCACTAAAAAATTCTCGATTTAGCGAATACACTGTTAAGTGAAAGTAGCGAGGGTTATAAGGTTGCTTTATACAGCGACAAAAAGTCTGGCCCATTGCCCAAACTCGTTAATGTCGAGGACGATAGCAAACAGGCCGAGTATATTGTCGAATCAGTTTTAGCCAGCCGCGAAGCAGGTGTTGATTTAAAGCAGCAAGCGGTAATGTTCCACACCAGCGACCATAGCGATCGACTTGAGCTGGAACTTACCCGCCGCAATATCCCCTACGTAAAACATGGCGGTCTAAAGTTTTTAGAAGCTGCTCATGTAAAAGATGTATTGCGCATGCTGCGCTGGGCAGATAATCCAAAACACAAGATTTCTGCCTATCGCGTATTAAAATTAATGCCAGGTATTGGACCAAAAACTGCCGAGAAAATATTTGACTACCTAACACTTCATCATTTCGATTTCGCAGCGCTGGACTCTCTCTCAATTGGCGGCGACGCAAAGTCCGCAGTTACATCACTTGCGAAGCTATTACATGAAATTCATCACAATCGTATTGATTGGAATTCACAGTTAACTAAATTGGCAGAGGTTTATAAGCCATTGCTTGAAGAAAGTTACGATGATCATTTTGTTAGGTATGGCGACATTGAACAACTTACTGAAATCTCTCAGCAGTACAAATCTCGTGAACGCTTTTTGACAGAGCTGACATTAGACCCTCCGCAATCTTCAGGTGACTTGGCAGGCTCGCCTCATATAGATGATGACTTTCTCATCTTGTCGACAATTCATAGCGCCAAAGGACAAGAATATAAAAACGTATTTTTGCTGAACGTTGCGGATGGTAACTTCCCAAATGAATATGCATGTGGAGATAAAAGAGCAATCGAAGAAGAAAGGCGCCTACTCAATGTAGCGCTTACTCGAGCAAAAAATGAATTGCACCTTATGCAGCCGCTCAAATACTGGGTGCCAGAGCAGCAAAGCTGGGGAGATAAGCACGTTTATGGTGGCAAAAGTCGATTTTTGACCGATCAAATTATGAAGTGCATAGAGGTAATTCATTACCCCCGGTTAACACCAAATACCGAAGAATCTTTGAGGAATACTGAGGCGATAGCAGATATAAAAAAGATGGTGCTTGGTCAATGGGGTTAGGTGAATAAGTAGATTTGCCTAACGGATTTAGTTTTGCTTAACACCTCTAAATAGGAGCAAACAAATAGAAGCAAGTAAATAGAAAAAAAAGTAAACGGCAAGTTAAAGAACAACGATTCGGCCTTAATGCCCTTTTGCTTGAAAGTCGAATACCCTAACTTAATTTTCAAATACTTCAGACTTTAATTCACGAATAATTTTATCATACTGTCCGCTATCTTTAAGACGCGTCCCACATAAATTGAAGGCTTAACTATGCACTAGCGTTATACACTCCATTCGTTTAAGAATAGCCTTGGCTTTTCTGCCACCGTTATACTGGTATCAATTTCTGAGCAAATGCAAGGCAAACCATGAGGAAACTTCTTTCTTTTATTTTCACTGTTGCTAATTTGTCACTTACAGTGAATGCTGCTGATCTCGCATTCTCTGGTCAAGTGACTGATGAACTTCAGCAGCCGTTGGCTAATGTCAGTGTGAAAATAGCTAATCAAACGGTAAAAACCGATGCTAAGGGTGCATTTGAAGTATCAATACCATCGAAACACTATTACCAAGTTAAGTTTCAGAAGGATGGCTTTTATCCTCGTGTACACACCTATAGCCGCGACGAATTAACTCAGCTAGAGCAAATAAAACCATTCGAATTAATGACCCAAAAAGCAGGACGCGTCATGCTAGCTTTTGCAGGCGATGCCATGATGGGACGCAGATATTACAAGCCCTACTTTGACGATCCAGTACTAATTAATAAAGACAGTATTCTTGACGACAGTAAAAAGCTTGTAGCGCAAGTCAAGCCATATCTTTCTCTTGCTGATATCGCAGCTCTGAATTTAGAAAGCCAATTGGCTGGTCATGAGCCAACGCAGCGTGCCAAAAAGTCAGTCACTTTTTATTCTGCGCCAGAAACAGTCGAAGCATTAAAATGGGCAGGTATCGACTATGTAACGCTTGGTAACAATCACACTTACGACTATTTGGACGAAGGCTTAACATCAACGTTAGAAACCTTGCAAAAGGCCGGGCTACCCTTTTCTGGCGCTGGCTACACGGAAGTCGATGCGCTCAAACCTTATGATATGACCATAAACAATCAAACCTACGCCATGTTGGGTTATGTTGGTTGGCAAGGCTCAGGCAAAATCAAGCAGTCTGCGACACCACACCAAGGTGGTGCTGCATATGGCAGTTTAGACAATATCGTTAACGGCGTTGAAGCGGCAAAACAAAAAGGCGCTCTGCCGATCGTTCAATATCACGGTAGTTTGGAATACAAAAAAGAGCCAACAGGTGTTACTGAACAGCGATTAAAATCAGCAATTGATAATGGTGCTGCGCTTGCTATCGCTCATCACCCGCATGTTACACAGGGATTAGAGCTATACAAAAACAAGTTAATTGCCTATTCCATGGGTAACTTCATTTTTGACCAAAACTTCAGCGCTACCCAGCACAGCTTTTTGCTTTACGTTTGGTTAGATGAAGGAGAATTCGTAAAAGCAGAAATTGTCCCTATTTATCTAAAGGGCTACAAACCAACGCCAGCAATGGGTAACGAACGCATCTCAGTGCTTAAACGCATTCACATGTTGTCAGCTAAACGAAATACGTTAGTGGCGAACCACAAGGGACACGGCGTTATTAAGCCGCAACTGCTTGAAGGCTTAAAAGATGATACGACACCAGCAAACGAATACGCATTGAATTTTCAAACTCAAAAAGCCGTTGCAATTCCTTTTGCTGCATGGTCGGAGCAAATCAATACCATTATGTTAGTAGAACAGTTAGCTGAGCAACACCTTCAATATCGCCTAGGTACCAACTTAATCAATGGCAGTGACTTCGAACAATTCAATTGGTTTAACGCGCCAGAGCGCGGTTTCTTGCTCCCTGAAAAATGGCAAATAACGCCAAATGGCGTCAACAGCTCGTCGGCTCTGAGTGTCAGCACAGAAGCTAACAACACAAGCTTGCTCGGCATGAAACACTTTAGACGCGTTTATCAAGCCAGTAACCCGATGACGTTTACCACCCAAGTTAAAGCAAACTCTCCGGTAACCCTCAATGTTTACTGGCAGGGAAGAAAAACACGTCAGAAGCTTTTTGACGCCTTTGAAAATAGCCCTAAGAACCTGATTTCATCTGTCACCATAGAAGGCAGAGACACTTGGCAACCTATCGATATCGACTTTAACTCACCGCGTATTGGCTACCGTAGTTATCGTGTATTGGTCGAGGTTGTTGCTTCGGAAAACAAAGACTCTGAAGTACTATTTGACGACTTTGGCCTAATTGAATGGCAAACAACCTATCAAGAAGCGACAAAGCCTGCATTGGTGAATGAAAATGCCAGAATGGCGAACTACATCGGTGTTAACAAACACCATAAAACACCGGTAAAGGTAACGACGTTTTAAGTCATTAATTTCACGCTCAAGAGCTTTATCAAACCTGACAAATTCGCAGATGCCATGCTAAATCTCTTGAGCTATTTTCCTAGGCCATCAAAAAGTGACTTTGCCCCTCAATGAAGAGATTTCAATAGTTTCTCTTTTCCCTTAACAAAGCACACCAGCAAACTCAAGCTCAACATGGTAATGGAGGCAACTAGAGGCAAAGCAATATGATGTTCCACTAAAAGGCCGGCAACAAATGTCCCAATGGAAGCGGCAGTTATTTTAGCTGCGGCTACCCACATATATATTTGGACCGCTCCCTGCGGCGGGGAATACTCTGTTCGTGCAGCTATCGTCACAGCAAAGAACACTGAATTTACAACTCCACAAATCCAATAGGCAAACATACTGGCAGCTATGGAAGAACTCAAAGAAACCAGTATTAAACAAGCCACGAGTATACACCCGACGTTCTTTAATAAAGTCATTGCATTCTTCACTAGAGGCCTAAAAATGAGTAACACCGCGCCACATAAACAACCTACGCCGTAAAGTGTTACTAAATACGCACCATTTTCTCGCCCTTGTTGAAACATTTCGCTGAAATAAACTGCGACTACGGGCAGTGCAGCAAAGCTAAAAGCAGCGCCCGAGGTCATTAACAGCGTTACCTTTAACGTTGGGGTTTGCCAGATCACATCGATTACTTGCCTTAAATTTGGCACTTCTTGTGGATGCTTTTTGACATCTGATCGAGGCTTGGACAGCGACATCACGATAAGGCCTGCGATCACGGGTAAGGACATCAAAGCACTAACAGTGACTTGAATGGAATAAATCGAAGATAACAACGCTATCAACATTGGACCAAGGGTTAACCCTATGCCATAAGTGAGAGTATCCCAGCTTTGAGCCTTCCTTCTCACCTTCGCGTCAACATCAACTAAATGAACAAGTTGCGTACTTAATCCGCCCATCATAAATGAGCTACAAGCGCCACATAGCAGCAATAAAACAAAGGTTAACCAAAGCTGCTTCCATTCAATACTGATTATAGCTAGCTGAAAAAACGCCGCAAAAAGTAAACACGACAACGCAATAACGCTAAAAGCATTCTGCGCTTTTTCGCACCACCTTCCATAGATAGGGCCTAAAATATGTGGCGCAGTAAGACATGCAGCCAAAGCGCCAACTAATGCACCATCAGCATCAAAGTTACGCGATAACAAAATGATGGCGACCGCAGAGCCGCCCGTTGAAGTACGTGCGAATATTGCAGCTAAAATGTAACGTGCTAGCGCATTCATTGTGGCACCCTTTGTTTTAAAAATAAGTCATTAACCACTGAATCATCAATCCAGTTTCATTTGCCGTAAAAACAGCGCTAGCTGTTTTCTGTCAACTCCAGCGAGTGGTTGAAGTGGTGCAGGTAAGCAACTTCCTTCTGTATAACCCAGAATGTCTGCAGCAGTCGCCATTACTCTCAAACCACCTCGGTTACGGGCAAACAGCTCCCATAAATCATTAAATTCGGCGCTAGCTGCCATAGCTTCACTTCTCGTTTGAGTTTTTGCGGCTAGAATCATTGCTTGTACTGTTTTAGGAAATAGTCCTCCTAATACCGATAGCCACAAGTCACAACCTGACGCCATTCCTGCACCCGAAAATTTGTCTGCACTTACACCAATGGCTACGTTGTTAGGTAAAAGTTCACGCAATTGAGCCAACTTTTTTTCACCTTCATCTGTTTCAAAAGGCATTCCTGGAAGCTTGATCGCAGCGACGTTTGGCAATTTACAAATCTCTGCATACAGTTCATTACTAAACGTAAAATTTGTCGCCCCTGGATTTTCATACACACATAACGGCACTGATAGTTCTGCGGTAACTTGACTAAACAATGAGTAAACTTCACTGTCATTTAATCGGTGATATGACATAGGCGCCAATAGTACTGCACTTACAGAAGCTTGTTGAACCGCTTCAGCATTTCTCAATACGTCTGCAGTTCTCAGCGAACCGATACCTGCCATAACTGGAATATCGCCCGCCATTTCAACGGTAAACTTCGCGACTTGGTTGAGTTCATTTCTATTTAAGTAAGGGTATAAGCCTGTTGACCCCATGGCACAGATAGAGTCCGCTTTGGCTTGTACCAAATTATCAACAATGGCCTCAAATGCTTTAAAATCGATACGTTCATTGCTAAATGGTGTAATTGGAAAAGCTGATAAACCGGTAAACATTTTCACTCCTATCTGTATATAATGTGACAAAAACACAATGTCATGGTTACTCGAAAACAACTTTGTCCCATGACAAAACCAATATTGTCATAGGATAAAAATGAAAGTCAATATTTCTGGTGGCTCAGCCATCGAGATCTTTGAATCTGTTCGCGACCTAACCAACAAAGGTGTACTTTCCGCAGGAGATTCGCTTCCTCCGGTAAGAGAATTAGCAGAGCAACTTGGTGTTAATCGCAATACCGTTTCTTCTGCTTATCAGCGTCTAACAAAGGCTGGTATTGCAGTGACTAAAGGTCGCCTAGGTACAAGTATTTGCCAAGCAACGGAAGCGGGAGAGCAAGAAGGCGTTTCGGATACTGCACTCTTCGACTTAGCCGATGGCAGTCCACGGCGCGAATGGCTTCCTAATCTAACTAAGGTTGCTAGCCAAACGGTGCTAAATCAATACCTATATGGCGAGGCGACAATCCTTCCTGAAATTTATCAATATGGTAACGATTGGTTTGCAGGTTCATGTCCCGCCGATTTTGACGTGACCTTATGCAATGGCGCCATAGACACCTTAGAACGTATGGTTGCCGCACACTTAGTGCCAGGTGATAAAGTTGTGGTTGAAGACCCCTGCTATATCAGCTCTGCCAACGCATTTAGGCTAGCAGGTATGCAAATTGTTGGGGCAACAGTTGATGAACATGGCATGCAGCCTCAAGCACTCAAATCCGCATTAGAAAAAGGTGCGAAAGCAGTCCTTATTACGCCAAGGGCACATAACCCAACAGGCGCTAGTATTTCCGCAGTTCGTGCTAAAGAGCTTAAAGCCGTACTAGCTGAATACCCTAGAGTGCTTGTTATGGAAGACGATCATTTTTCGTTATTGGCAAAATCAGAGCATCATTCGGTAATCCCTGAAAACTCAATGCATTGGGCGATTTTCCGCTCGGTATCTAAAGGTTTAGGACCAGATTTACGTATGGCATTTGTTGCGGCAGACAAAGAATCAATTAAGCGAATAAGTACTCGCCTTGCACCGGGAATGTCGTGGGTTAGCCGCGTATTGCAGTCTTTTGTTTACACATGTTTGACAACAAAAGAATTTCAGCGTCACTTGGCAAACGCAAAACAAAATTGTACCGAGCGCCGAGAAGTGTTGCTCAATGCGTTAACTGAGCAAGGGTTAGCAGTAAACACCGAGATTGATGGCTTGAATGTCTGGCTACCTGTGGGTAAAGATTGCAAAACTGCCGTTTATGAATTTTCACGCAAGGGGTGGTTGATAAGACCGAGTAACTCTTTCGATATCGACAATAAATCACAAGCGGTTCGAGTCAGTGTACAAAACTTGGAACCGAAAATGGCAAAGCAATTTGCGTTAGATGCAGCAACAATTATTAAAGCGCATTAAAGCCTGTTTAGTCAGGAAGTACATTTCTTGAAAGAGAAGATACTGTTTAACGCACAAGGTACTGCGCAAGCGCAAATCATCAGGGCGATAGCGTATAAAGCTAGTACACGCCGAATGTAGTGATGCTGTCAGATCTTATTGTTGTCAGAGATAGCTCATGTTTGACAAGGGGGAGTCCATGTAGGTCTGTTAAGAGGGTGATAATGTTTGACTAAAATTAGCAAAGAATGAGCGCAAGCCAAGCGTTTTGCGTCCTTTTGAATCAGCGATACAAAGTAATCCCGTATGTAGAGTAACCTATCAGCGACTAGTCACTGCTGGAAAACCTAAAAAAGTAGCAATAATTTCCTGTATTAGAAAAATGGTAGTGATCTTAAATTCGATGCTAAGAGACGGTGTAATGTGAGAAGCGCCAAAGGTTAAAAACTAACGATTGACGCCATAGCCTCTTGTTAGCTTTCATTACCTACAATACGTCGAAATTCACTTTCTAAATCTGAAAAAACGATCTCTATTTCATTTTGCAATTTATCAATTAGATCTAACCACTCTTCTGCCGTTTCAGGGGTGCTTTCTGTTTTTTTAATTTGATACAAGTACTTATTGAATATACTCTATGATTCCGTGTTTATATTTTTAATCAGTAAAACAGATTTCTTTGATAGGTAAATTTGTTTTTGTTCAAAGTAATCTAGAAATTCTCGATGAGCTTTAACGGCTTCATTTTTTCTTTCATCCCGATATCGACCAGCCGTAGTATCGGGTATTTCAAGGTACTCTCCAAGACGAGAGTTGAATTTTCTTATCAGAGCATAGGTTGTAGCTATTGCATCAGCTTGCTTTTCAGTAAACTTTGAAAATTTAACTTGGTGCTCAGTTGCCGATTTAGTTAACCAGTGAGTAATTAAAGTTTTACCTCCGAAAACTAAAACAGCCAATAGCACAGCATTACCGCCGAATGCGATCAATATAGCTTGCCAAATCTCCATACTTTTCCTTGAAAGCTAACGCTTTGCTAAGCGGCAATAAAATAGCTGGCTAAAATTAGCGAGGAACGAGCAAAAGCCAGCTGTTTTTTGTCCGTTTAAGCAACTTGTTAGTTTACCGTTTATCCGTAGACCTTTTGATTTCTCGCTTCCAAGGCTTTTTCTACAACATCTAGAACAGTTTTAAATCTAGTGATCCAGTCTAAGTTTTCAGCATTTTCCGCTTTACTCTTTAAGTAATTTCGAAGCTGCTCTTTGTTACTATTTGTCTTAACTGTAAAAGGTTTAAGCGTTCCTTCGACATCGGTATCAAAGTCACTAAACCAATTTGGGTGTTCATCGTAAACTTCTATTATCCATTCGTGAGGAAAAAGTCCTTCTATAGAAAAACCATCATGTAAGGTGACAAAGTCTTTCTTACTTTGAAAAGGAATATTTTTGTTTCCAAAGTATTGCTGAAGAGTACGCCTCGTTTTATCTCCCGCTGTATCACCATCTAGCACAGTTACTACAGGCCTTTCACTATAAATATATTCATATGTAGCTTTCATGAAACCTTCCATGCCAGCAACACCTGTAAAGTCAAGGATTTCGGATTTTCTCACAAACGGCCATCCATAATTGCCCTCATTGTCAGTAGGAACTTTTTCTAGAAACCATTTAAATATTTCTCTATCCGATTTACCTTCAACAAAAATATTTGAAGTTCCGAGGTTATAAAAGTCACTAAATCTTACGCCTAAGGCTTTCCGTATAGATGTTGTAGCTTCAACATAACTATCATATTTTATAACCTTGGTTTCTGAACCATCGTTTACTGTACCAACAATTCTTTGTGGGTCTTGTGAAACAAAACCTAATGAATGTGTTGTTGTTACTAACAATGCTTCGCTATTTATTTCTTCTAGCATTTTATGACAAG
>JAKVCY010000156.1 GCA_022448425.1 Thalassotalea sp.
GGCAGCATCACGCATCAACTGAGACACTTCAAACCAAAATGGGCCTGTGACATTCGTATTTTCATAGCCAGGGTTTATAAAAATAATACTTTGTTTGGCAAAAACACTTGGTAAGTAAAATAGGCAAATAATGAAAAATACCGTTTTAAGCATAGTCTTATTGGGTTGAAAGGCTTATAGGTTAGAGTATAGCTCGAATTGGTAGGTTTTAAGTAAATGATTGGAATAGGATAGTTTTTAATAACTTATACGAAAAGGGCTGCACGAATGTACAGCCCCAAGAGAATCAAATCTATTAACGATTAGAAATCGTAAGATAGTCTTAAGTAGCCAAAACGACCGATGTTGTCGTAACTTGCACTACCAGAACCTGTACCTCTTGTACCGAATGGAAGCTCTCTGTTGAAGATGTTATCAACACCAACTTTAACACCAAAGCCGCTTTCGAAGTTGTAACCTACTGTCGCATCAGAAATAACATAGCTACCAAACTTCATTAAGCTATTTGGATTTGGGTTATCTTCTAGCTCTTGGTCTGTATAAAGGCTTACTTCATCTAGGTAACGTGTATCAAACGTTGCAAAGAAACCATCACGCTTGTAAGAGATAGTTAAGTTAGCTTGCCATTTTGCCTCACCCGTTGTACCAGCATATTCGATGTAATCTTCAGGTTGGTCTTGGAATGGGAAGTCTTTGCGTTCAATAAGGTATGTACCAATTAAACGTGTTGAGAAGTCGCCATCTAGCGCGTCAAAGTCATATCCTAGCTCAAAATCAACACCCGATGCTTCTTGACCAGAAACGTTTAATACCGAGTTTTGAATTAAGGTAATTTCACTTGATGTGCTATCACGTGTAATTAGATTACAGTATTGGTTATTGATACCGCCTTCAGCGTCAACACAACGATCAAGAATTTCTTGAGAAGCAATCGTCGAGATAGCATCTTCTAGTTCAATTTTCCAGTAGTCAATTGTAACAACTGAGTTTTCTAAGAATGACGGCTGATAAACCAAACCAATTGTTGTACTTGTTGACTCTTCACCCTTAACGTCTCGGTTACCACTAACTAAACCTTCAAGTGTTTGCGAATCGTAATCTGATTCAAAACCTACTGGAACACCTAATGCTGCACAGTTAGCACGGCGAACTTCTGAGTTTTGTAAATCATCTAGATTATCAGCTAAACAAGGGTCATCAACGTTATAGAATGTTTGGCTAGGTGCACCGAAGATTTCTCCAATGTTTGGAGCACGTAGTGCTTCAGATTGTGTTGCACGAACACGTAATTGATCGTTAACAGTCCAATCTAAACCTACCTTCCAGCTTGTTGCATCGCCGATTGTGCTGTAGTCAGCATAACGTACCGCTGTATCTAGTACTAGGTCTTGCACAAGAGGCAAGTCAGCTAATAGTGGGATTGATGCTTCAAAGTAAATCTCGTTTACATCAAAATCACCTTTATCTTCGCCAAGCGCGTTAAAGAACGTACCAACTGCATTATCTGGCTCTTTAGTTTCACTTTCTTCTTTACGGTATTCAACACCGGCAGCAAAACCAATATAACCTGCTGGTAGTTCATAAATCGCTGAGTTTGCAAGTGATGCTGTGACTACTGTTTGAGTAATCTCAGAAGTACCTGTCGATACTGTGTTAATGTAATTAATTGCTTCTTGGCTTGGTGCGCCAAAGCCCATAATGTTTACCGGTACACAACCTTCAGCGCGTGCTTCTTCACTACGACAAACAACATTTCCTTCATCATCTTCAACAGCGTCAAGAGCATTGTAGTAGTTTGCCATGATCATGTTGGCGCCATTTATACGCTCTAATTCAGTTTGACCATGCACAATTGATGCATCTAATTCCCAGTCATTGAATACAGTGCCTCTTAAACCAGCAACAAAACGGGTTGTTTCACGCGTATTGTTTTCGATACGACGACCTAAATCTGTCATCATACGGTTAACCATGATTGAGCTAACACCTTCTTCTTCCATTACTGCTTTTACAGTTGGATCTAGGTAAGCGTTATCAATTTTGATGCTGTTATTAGGGTTAAAGAAGAAAAATGCCGGTTGACCAATACTTTCACCTTCGCTGTTAACATATTTTGCTTCGAAATACGCATTCATGTCTTCAGCAACATCATAGTTAACTTTAAAGTTTACGTTGTAACGCTCAAATTCTGGTTGAATTTCATTGAACTGTGCAAGGTTAAATGAGTCACAGTCAGCACATGCTAGGCCATCTACTCGGTCACCTATATAAATATCACGAAGGCTGCCATCAGGGTTGAATGAGTTAACATAGCCATTGCTTGTTGCAAAAACACCTGCGTTATTAATCGCATAATAGCCAGCATTTGGTGTGTAGATTTTATCTGGGAAGTTTGGATCGTCTTTGTTTTCTTCGTTTTGAGCTGGGTTACGCAAGCTAAAGAAAGAGCCATCAGTCCACGGGTGATCAAGCGCATTTAATGTATTTTGGCCTGAATACTCAACAGCAAAGGCAACATTACCACGGTCATTATCGAAGTTTGTACCATATGAAAACGTTGCTTTTTCATTTTTATAGTCACTTAGTTCCGAGGCTCCTTTGGTAACACTAACACTTAAGCCTTCGATATTCTTTTTAAGAATGAAGTTAACTACACCTGTTACAGCGTCGGCACCGTATACAGCTGATGCACCACCTGTGATGATCTCAACACGCTCAACCCAAACACTTGGAATAGTATTGGTATCAACTGATTGAGAGCCTGCTGAGCTAGAAACATGGCGCTTACCATTAACTAGTACTAATGTACGATCAGTACCCATGTTACGTAAATCAAGAATGTTAAGACCGGCAGTACCGATAAAACGACCTGAGTTTGATAATGAGTAAGTATTACCAAGGGCCGGTAACTTATTTAGTGCCTCACCGATATTTACTGCGCCGGTGTTAACTAAGTCTTCACCACTGATAACAGTTACTGGAGCGGGGGCAATAGCACCTTCACGTAAAATACGTGAACCTGTTACCTCGATACGGTCGATAGATTTTGCGCCTTCTTCTTCAGCAGCTAAAGATTGGCTAGAAATGGCGAGGGCCGATGAGCATAGAGCAAGCTTAATGCTAGCACCTAAATAATTATTTTTTATCATTGTTTCACCTGTTACTTTATTGTTTTATCCCTGAATGGGTGTGTTAACGGTAGTTAATAAATGTTAACAATGAAGACTTTATCATTGTTCCTGTTTTATGCAAATAAAAACTTCGTAGCATTTTGTAGTTTAAATAAACATATTTATTACAATGACTTATAATATAGTGTGGTTTTTTGTTCATGTTGGTGCTATTTATAATTAGTTAATGATCAATGATAATTGTTATCAATTGATGCATTTTATTTTATAGTAATATTGTAGTTTAAATTGGGTTTTGTTTTTGAATTATGCCAGTGGCATGTTTCGGTTTATAATGATCGCATGGTTTTTTGCATGAGTATTTTATGAGATTAATTCTTGTTATTTTTTTGTTTTTTTCGAGTGTGAGTGTAGCCTCTGATATTGATCTTGAGGCCAATATGAAAAATATGGGGCTTGCTTATAAAAACTCCGTACGGGCTACTGATTTAGCTACCTTTAATGCCGCTATTGATGAGTTTATTATGTTGTTAGAGACAGCTAAAACAGCTGATTTTAAACAGCATAAAACAGCGTCTCTAGAAGGGCTTGATAAAGTCATAAATCAAGCAACGCAAGCGAAGCAACTTGCAACGACTCGTGGCCTTGAAGCTGCAACAGCGCCGCTTAAATCTATTGATGAGTTACGTAAAAAATACCATGAGCTCCATGAGCCGCCAGGCTTTTGGGAGTTGTTATTTGGCAACTAAGCTATTGAGTTAGATTTACTTTAA
>JAKVCY010000157.1 GCA_022448425.1 Thalassotalea sp.
CAAGAGATTGCCCTAGCTTATTGGAAAGATTAGAGGCTAACACAACGAGTCGTTTGGCTCTGCGAATATCACCTAATTTTGCTTGTGAAAATGTTTCTGCTGCCCATTGCGCTGAACCTGTTGAAAACACTGGAACTGACCATATCGCTAAATCAAAATAGATCTGATCGATGTATGCAAAATAAGTTCAAAAAAAATCCCTCGATCTTCATCGAGGGATTTGTGTATGAAAGACAGGCAACAGCGGGCTTTTTTATTTAGAGAAAGATTGCGTTATTCCTTAATTTTTCTCACAAAACCAAACAAGGCTATGCTTAAAAGAACAAGGGAGTTTGGCTCTGGAATATCAGTTTTTGGAGCAGAAACTCCAGTATTTGCGTTAACTAAGTTCTCAAACATTTTTGCATTGTCAGCAGCTCCCCAGTCAGAACTGTTGTCCCAAACGTTTTGGTCCGTAATTAAAAACACACTGCCTGCCCCAATATTTTGAAACGCCATCATGATGCTAGCATCATTATTGTATAATTCTTCGCCTAACATCAGCGCTACAGCGTCAGAACCTATTGTAAGAGGCGCAAATGCAGCATATTCATAAGAGCTAACACCAGCTGTCATCTCATGAGATAAAATTTGACCATCACCAACACTTGCCGAGCGCCATCCGCCATCAACAGCTGTATTATTGATAACAATAGAGCTTCCTAGATAACTCAGAGCATCATTGATGCGTAAGTTTTCACTTGGTGCCCAAGAGCCATGTTCACCCATAAATACGATTCTTCCGCCCAAAGCTAAATAGTCCGCCATGGCTTCAAGCTCCGAAGCAGTATAGGCATTGCTAGGGTGTGTCGCCCAAAGTAAATCAGTATTTGATAAATCGATTACATCTAGTGTTCCATTTGCTATGCTCGAAGAAAAACCAGAGAGTCCGTTGTAAAAATCGTTGATAGAATTAAGACTAAAACCTGAACGTTCTTCCCCCCAAACAGTAATTATGCTGGCATTACTGCTCATTGAAGTAATTAAGAGTGTTGAAGTGAGTAGAAACTTAATAAATTTTTTCAAAATAACTTATCCTTAATTTAAAACATCGGCTAGTGACAGCAAAAATCGGACCACCAACATATACAATTGTTTTAATTACACTTTACATAAAGCAACTCACTAAGCTGTAAACGAATTTGACAGTCTTTCTTGGAAAAATTAACAGAGGTGGACATATCCGATATGTCTTTTAGTACGAGTGTTTTATATGCTTGATTAACGAATTTTATCTTTTAGATGTCTCAATAATTTAAAGAATCAAGGAAACTGACATGTATCGCGGAAAGTGTTTGTGCAGTGAAGTACATATCTCGATAAATGGAAGGATCAGCGACATTATTCATTGTCATTGCTCACTCTGCCGAAAAAACATCGGCACAGCCTACGCTACCAATGGTTTTATCAATGCAGAAGAATTTGAAATTACGCAAGGTAAAAATAGCTTAAGCAGTTTTTCATTCAAACCAGGGCGTTATCGTCACTTCTGTAGCAAGTGTGGTTCGCCTGTTTACAGTTCAAATGATGACGATCCTTCACGCTACCGTATTCGATTAGGCATTTTGGATTCAAATATTAATGAACGCCCTATTTCTCATAATTTCGTCAGTTCAAAAGCCAACTGGGAAGACCTAGACGCCGAACTTCCACGTTACGATGCTTTTGAACCCAGTCGCCAGTAATCGATAAAGTGCCTGACAATAAGTCAGAAAAAGTATCTAAAACGAGTCATTAACCCCAGCAGGTAATACTGCTAGGGTTAAGCTTATTTATTGTTGGCAAAGAAGTGCTAAGCACCAACAAGCTTGCGAGAATGTTTGCCTAATAAACGTTTTATTACATAAGCCAAAGCTATGCTACCCAGAACAGCAGTAACAAAACTGATACTACCAAATAGGCCGATCAACGCTGTCGAACGTGATTCATCTAGTATTGGCCGCACAGTTTGAATAAAGGTCCCAATGAAAATAACGTGCAGAAAGAATATTGCAAAAGCGTATGTACCAAGCGACATCAGCCAGGTTGGTATTTTACTTTCGGTGCTGGCATCCGAATTAGCACCCAAGTTAGAACCCAAAGTCATATCGTCGCTTCCCTCAAGAGCTGATAGACAATGTAGCACAAGCAAACAAATGGCAACTTTCTGAATATAAACGAGGGTTTGTCTTACAGAAAATAAACTCCCTGGTTGATAATCGACAACATATAGAGCATACAAAAGCACCGAACTTATCAACGCAGTCGCAAACAGCCAGACTTTGCGCTCACTAACAAATTGCTTAACCTTTTGATAATGAGTCCCCATCGCCATGCCCAGAGCATAAGCACCAAGGAAATAAACGAACGATTGTGGCTTAATAAAATCAGGAAAGGGGCTTCTGGAAACTATCAGCGGTAACAAGATGATCAGGACAAACACCAAGTTAGATTTTCTCTGCAACCATGCGAGTAACGGCGTTGCTAAAAATAAAAAGGCTAATACAGGAATGTACCAAAAATGAATATCCGCTTTACCCGTTATTAGATTTTGAGAGGCTATTTTGAGGTAACTGGGTAGAGTATTAGCTACTTCTCCCGACTCAATAACATAATGCCAATAGAATCCCGTCAGCGCGAAAGTTAATATCAAGTATGGAAATAAGACATGGTTAATTTTACTGGTAAAGAAGGACCACCATGACTTTTCTGCTAGCACTAAATTGAACAGCAAGCCCGAAATTATCGCAAAGTAGATTGTCGAACCATGAAAAACTGTTTCTGTTAGCCAAAAAAGCCACTTCAAGCCATCAACGTCCAATCCGTCGGTCCAGAAAATCATAAAAGACCAAGCGTGGGCTCCCACCACACTCAGGATTGCAAACCCGCGAAAGGCATGCAGGTGTTGAATGTAATTCGCTGAAGTAGCCATAAAATTTCCTTTTCCTTTTCCTTTTCCTTTTTATTTTTATTTTTATTTTTATTTTTATTTTTATTTTTATTTTTAACCACTGTAGCGAGATTAAGCCTTTAATTAAAAGGCAGTGCATACGAATTCATCAATTCAGGTCACGCGCCTGAGCAGCGCCCTTTGGTTTACATCGGCGGCTATTTGTTTTACAACTTAATGCACAAAGCACGCTATGTTCCATGCGCTTATCAAGCGTACTTGGAGAACACAAGAACAAATAGCTTGCTGAGAGAATAAGAAATATAAAAGGGAACAACATGCAAAACGCAACGGGCCTTCAAAAGGTCCTAAACAAAATTGAGATTTGGGGTAACAAACTCCCTGATCCAGCGGCGCTATTCATTCTTCTCCTCGGTATCGTCATGGTACTGTCTTGGGCATTATCAGGTATTGATTTTAATGTTATTGACCCAAGAAACGGGCAAGCGTTAGTTATCAACAGTCAGCTTTCTGGCGAATCTTTAACAACGCTTATGTCAAACATGGTCAAGAACTTCGCACACTTCCATCCGGTAGGTGTAGTACTTGTCGCTATGCTAGGCATTGGTATCGCGGAATATTCTGGTTTTATAAACACCGGTTTACGCGCCTTGTTGTCGGTAACATCTAAATGGTTGCTTACACCTATGATCGTAATGATTGGCATTGTCAGTCATACAGCTGTAGATGCTGGTTACGTGCTTGTTATTCCATTGGGTGGCGTTATTTTCTATGCGGCAGGTCGGCATCCCCTAGCCGGCATTGCAGCGGCGTTTGCGGGTGTTTCAGGCGGTTTCTCCGCTAATTTTGTCCCGTCGGCGATAGATCCAATGCTGCAAGGTATATCACAAGCTGGCGCTCAATTACTTGACCCATCAGTCGTATTGAACCCGCTTAACAACTATTACTTTACAGCGCTTTCTTCGATTTTGATTATTTGCCTTGCTTGGTTCATCACCGACAAAATCGTGGAGCCTAAGCTGCAAGAGAACAAACTCGATGGTGACTTATCTGAATTACCGTCAATGGACCCATTAAAGCCAGAGGAAAAGAAGGCACTTCGTTGGGCATTGTTGTCAATCGTCATTAGCTTAGGTTTGTTGTACGTATCGGCAGTTGGAGAATCATCTCCTTGGCGTGCAGCAGATGGAACACTCACTGCATTTGCAGCGCCATTGATGCAATCTATTGTGTCACTTATCTTCCTAGTGTTTTTGATTCCTGGTTTAGTTTATGGCTTAATCTCAGGTACGATTCGTTCTTCCAAGCAGTTTGTTGAAGGCATGAGTAAGGCAATGTCAGGTATGGGTTATTACCTAGTGATTATGTTCTTCATTGCTCAGTTTATTTATGCCTTCGGTCAATCTAACTTGGGTGTGCTGCTGGCGCTAAAAGGCGCAGAACTCTTAAAGGTGTTAGCCCTTCCTGGTGGTGTCACTATTACAGGGATTATTATTCTTACGGGCGTAATTAACCTGTTTGTAGGCTCTGCATCAGCCAAGTGGGCATTGCTTGCACCGATATTTATTCCAATGCTGATGACATTAGGCTTCTCGCCAGATTTAGCACAAGCGGCATATCGTATCGGTGACTCAAGTACCAATATTATTACGCCACTAATGCCTTACTTCCCGCTGGTTGTGGTATTTTGTCAACGCTACGTGACATCAGCAGGTATTGGTACGCTAACCGCTATGATGTTGCCATACTCTCTGATCTTTATGATCGCTTGGACACTATTTTTAATGCTGTACTGGTGGTTAGGTATTCCACTGGGCTTACAAGCAAGTTTCGAGTACGTGCCTAACTAACTAGCAAAGTTAAGCACGCTAATTTTTTTCAATGAAAAGCCAACTGCAACGCTGGCTTTTTTATGCGAGGTAGAAGGCTAGGATTACAAAATTAAACAGCAATCCATACACATTGTTACAACTCAACTCCAGCGAGAGATTACACTGAGCAGGACTTTACTAATTTATGGTATGCAACAATGACACTTGGAAAAACGCTCTTAATATCTCTCATGCTCGTGCTGCTTTCTGCTTGCACGTCCTCACACATCATACTCGGTGACGCGCGTCCGCCAATTCATCACACAGAAGTGAAGGTATACACAGATAAACCAGCACAGTTTGAGACCATCGACATTGTTGATGCTTCAAGTAAATATTCATTTTCATTTACTGAGCAACACAAAATGGACAAAGCGCTTGAACGACTTAAACAAGAGGCGGGCAAACTAGGCGCAAATGGTATTTTGCTGACCTCGATAACCGACAATGAATCTATTACCACAACATCTGGTGACGACGGGATATTGTTTTCAACTTCAGAGTCTTATAAATCACTACAAGCAACGGCAATTTACGTTATCACTCCATAGAGAGTTCCCTTTCGGCAATGCTTCGATTACTTATAGCTAACACAAAAAAGGCGCCATTAGGCGCCTTTTCATTTTTGTAAATACTGGAAACGAATTTCGCTGCACGTCCTAAATACTTGCAGCTAGTTCAGCACCTTGACGAATCGCACGCTTCGCATCTAATTCAGCTGCTACGTCAGCACCACCGATTAGATGAACTGACTGACCAAGAGATACAAGCTTCTCTTGCAATTCACGGTTTGGCTCTTGTCCAGCACAAACAATTACGTGGTCAACTTCAATCAATTGCGGTTCACCGTTAATTTCAATGACGATACCTTTGTCATTAATTTCCTTGTAGCTACAACCAGGAATCATGTTTACGCCTTTCTTTTGTAGTGATGCGCGGTGAATCCAACCTGTTGTCTTACCTAAACCACCACCGACTTTGCTAGTTTTACGTTGCATCAAAAAGACTTCTCGTTCAGCTTTGTGTGCTTCCATTGGTGCCAAAGCACCACCTTCTTCATAATTGCGATCAACGCCCCACTCTTTCAACCATTCATCTAAGTTGTTTACTAAGCCTTCTTTCTCAGTAAGGAACATAGACACATCAAAACCAATACCACCAGCGCCAATTACAGCAACTTTTTGGCCGACAGGCTCTTTGTCACGAAGTACTTGCAAATAAGTTTTCACTTTCTCGTGATCAATACCCGGAATGTCTAATTGGCGAGGCTTGATACCTGTCGCTAGCACGACTTCATCGAAGCCAGCTTCCGCCAAGTTTTCGGCAGTTTGAGGGCTATTTAAGTGCACTTTAATACCGAGTTTTTCAATTTGTACATTGAAGTAGCGAATGGTCTCGTAAAACTCTTCTTTACCCGGTACTTGCTTAGCAAAGTTAAACTGGCCGCCGATTTCGCTCGCAGCATCAAATATCTCTACTTTGTGACCGCGCTCTGAGGCATAACAACTAAATGCTAAGCCAGCAGGGCCAGCACCAACAACTGCAATTCTCTTCTCTGTTTTCGTATCGCTAAAAGTCAATTCAGTTTCATAACAAGCAACTGGATTAACCAAACAAGAAGCACGTTGTTGTTTAAACACGTGGTCTAAACAGGCTTGGTTACAGCCGATACAGGTATTAATCTCTTCCGCGCGGTTTGCTGCCGCTTTGTTAACAAAGTGAGCGTCCGCTAGGAATGGGCGAGCCATCGATACCATGTCAGCGTGACCATTCGCTAGCACCTCTTCTGCAACCTCTGGCGTGTTGATGCGGTTAGTGGTTACCAAAGGAATGTTTACCTCTTTTTTCATACGCTCAGTAATCCAGGTAAACGCCGCTCGTGGAACGGACGTAGCAATGGTTGGAACACGTGCCTCATGCCAACCAATACCTGTATTGATGATAGTCGCCCCCGCTTCTTCAATCGCCTTAGCCATGGTGACTACTTCATGCCACTCGTTACCACCTTCTACTAAATCCAACATAGATAAACGGAAAATGATAATGAAATTAGGACCCACTTTTTCGCGTGTTGCACGCACAGTTTCAACACCTAAACGCATACGATTCTCTAGTGAACCACCCCACTCGTCGGTACGATGGTTAGTGCGCTTACAACTGAATTGGTTGATCAGGTAACCTTCCGAACCCATGATTTCAACGCCGTCATAGCCTGCTTTTTGGGCAAGACGGGACGCTTTCGCATAGTCATTAATAGTGCCCCAGATTTGTCGACTCGACATTTCTTTAGGCTTAAAAGGGTTAATTGGCGCTTTAATCGCACTTGCTGACACACTAAACGGGTGATATGCGTAACGGCCCGTATGTAACAACTGAAGACAAATTTTGCCATCGTGTTTATGCACAGCATCGGTTACTTCACGGTGCTTTTTAACATGCCAAAAACGACTCATTTCACTACCAAACGGTGCAACTCGGCCGCGTGTATTTGGACTCACACCACCAGTAACAATTAAACCACAACCACCTTTGGCGCGTTCCTCATAAAAGGCTGCTAACTTGCTAAAGCCACCGTTTTCTTCTTCCAAGCCAGTATGCATTGAGCCCATCAATACACGGTTTTTTAATGTTGTGAAGCCTAAATCTATTGGCTCCAGCATATGTGGATATGGATTTGCAGTTGTCATTTATGAGTGCCCTATAAAATCATTACGTCAACTAAAATACGTTAATACCAGTTGAACTAAATATTTGATCATTCAGCGAGAGTTAAAAGGCTCATAGGCACTGGTTTTGTGCTCCTGCAAAACCTTAGCACCTACATCCATGTAGGCGTGGCTTTGATTGCAGAGAATGGTTATTCCCTTGTCAAAATCAATAACGCAGCATATAAGTCTTTTAAACTCGCCCTCTGGGAGCTTGTCAGGAAAGTGATAGTTTCACAAATTGACTCGTTGGAGAATGACTACAACAGCGTTAATTTGCGTTATTCTAACTTCCCTGACATAGCTCTGAATTGGTTAAATATTTACTTCAATTGGTATAACACTTCAGCATGGTCTAACCAGATACTAATAAAATACGTGCGCTTTTTGGAAAACACAAGTTAATTTTGACACCTGTCAGATTAAAATCACATTTCGTTCATTTTCGGCTAAGTTTCTTACACGAATAAATGAAGAAAACGAAGAAAATGAAATGTCTTCCCAAAATGGGATAAACTGCTCATATGAACAAAACTGAATTACTTAACGAAGTGGTTTTAGCACTTCGGAATTTACTCACACAAGCGGTTACCGCAGCAGAAAAGGCGCATAAAGCCGCAACTGACGACCAGTCGGTAGCCGAAACACAGTACGATACACTCGCCATTGAAGCAAGCTACCTTGCACAAGGGCAAAGCCTAAGAATTGATGAACTCAAAGCGCAAATACAGCAATTAGAGGCGTTGCAAGTAGAAACAGAGCAACTAAATGTAGCTAACTCTCAAGTTAATCTGGGTTCGCTGGTCTGGTTGGATTACGACAACGGTGAAAACAAAAAAGTGTTTATCTTACCTTGTGGTGCCGGAATTCAGCTGGAAGTTGAAGGCGAAAAGGTATTGGTAGTCACGCCAAAGGCGCCACTTGCAAAAGATATTTTAGGTAAAACCGTGGATGACGATTTCGAGCTTGTAATCGCTGGTAAGCACCAGAGTGGTTTTATCTCAGAAGTTACTTGAGTTGTATTAATATCAAGCCCAGTTTTTAAATCAGCTAAGATACTTTTCCTAGCTGTTTGAGTTTTGAATAATTCTCATCTGTAACCATGATAGGTTCAACTCCCCAATACTCAGACCTTAACCAAGCGTTAAACTGCGAATAGCCTGCAAATAGTTCGTGATATACTTTGGGTCCATCGTGGATGGTTACCATAATTCCTTGAGGGGGCTCATAATCAAAATATATCTCTACCATCATATACTCTAAGGCTTCAACAACGCCTTAATCTCAGCGATATCAGCAACTTTTTCATCTAGTTTTAGATAAGCTACCGCTTCCGAATAAACCAAGGTTGCTTCAACAACGCCCGGCATCGCAATAAGCTTTTCTGCTACCTCATCAGCTTGTTCTTCAGAGCTAAAGTGAGCACTAAAACTGAAACTTTTTGATTTTGCATGGCGCTTCATGCCCAGCGCAGCAACTAACCATAAACCAACGATTAACGCCATGAAGATAAAGACAAAACCTGCGTCATATTGGCTTGCCAACCAACCGCCAATAGCACCACCTGCAAAGGCACCTAAAAACTGACTCGATGAAAATATACCCATTGCACTGCCTTTAACGCCAGCAGGGGCAATGCGCGAAAGAATCGACGGCATGGTTGCTTCTAGGTAGTTAAAAGCGACGAAGAATAAAAGGATAAGCACAACCAAAAATATTACTTGGTTAGGCAACAGTGCGAATAAAAGTAATGAGATTGCCAATAGCGCTACTGCAGCAATAAACATCTCTTTTTCTTTTTGTTTTTTAATGGCAAAAATCATAAACGGCACCATCAAAAAGAATGAACCTAATAAAGTAGGTAGGTAGAGTTGCCAATGGCTTTGCAAATCAATGCCGGCTTCGACTAAACGAGTTGGTAGGAAAATAAAGCAAGCTGTTAACGCCATATGTAGGATGAACACACCGATATTCAAGCGCGCAAGCTGCGGATGTTTCATTAAAGCGCCTAGCTGATCCAGCATAGCCACATTGTCACCTTTCGGTGCTTTATGCACAGAGTTCGGCACCATGAACTGAATCATTACCATAGCCAAAATCGTTAGAATGCCCGTGAACCAGAACAGTCCACTTAGGCCAAAGCTTTCACCCACCAACGGCCCTAATACCAATGCTATAGTGAACGACAAACCGATAAACATGCCGATTGTCGCCATCACTTTCGGTCGTTGCTCTTCACGGGTTAAGTCTGCTGCTAACGCCAGTACAGCACTTGCAATCGCCCCCATTCCCTGAAGTGCACGGCCTAAAACAACGCCATAAATAGTCTCGGAAAGGGCTGCTACTACACTACCGATGGCAAATACCACCAAGCCCATCATGATAATCGGCTTACGGCCAAACTTATCAGATAAGATCCCCATAGGGATTTGTAGCAAAGCCTGTGTTAAACCATACGCACCAATTGCTAAACCAAGCCAAATTGGGGAGAAGCCTACAAGCTCATGACCATAAATGGCAAATACTGGCAAAATCATGAATAAGCCAAGCATACGAAGGCCAAAAACCGTCGCTAATGAAAAGGCTGCTTTCTTCTCTATAGAGTTAAGTCCCGATGCGCTCATAATAAATCAGTAGAATTGGTAGCTTGTTGTCTTCAAAATAAGTGCGGAATTCTAACATGATGTCGGGCACAACAAAATCAGAACTTTCGGATGAAAATCCGCTACTTTTTGTGCAATAATGTGTGATTCTTTTTTCGCTATTCGATGTTCAATCGGGACGGTCATGCAAAACATAGAAGTCAGAGGCGCGCGTACTCACAACCTTAAAAATATTAATCTCGAAATTCCCCGCGACAAGCTGATTGTAATTACTGGTTTATCTGGCTCAGGTAAGTCCTCACTTGCCTTTGATACTTTATACGCTGAAGGTCAGCGTCGATATGTTGAATCACTCTCTGCGTATGCCCGTCAATTCTTATCCTTGATGGAAAAACCAGACGTTGATCACATAGAAGGTTTATCGCCAGCGATTTCTATTGAACAAAAATCGACATCGCACAACCCGCGTTCAACGGTTGGTACTATTACCGAAATATACGACTACCTGCGTTTACTTTACGCGCGAGTTGGTGAGCCGCGCTGTCCTACGCACAAAGTGCCATTAGCGGCGCAAACCGTTTCCCAAATGGTTGATAAAGTACTGTCGTTAGACGAAGGCACCAAGGTTATGATTTTGGCGCCAGTGCTACAAAACCGCAAAGGTGAACACGTTAAGCTATTAGATAACCTAGCTGCACAAGGTTACATCCGCGCACGTATCGATGGCGAAGTTTGTGACTTGTCTGACCCACCAACGCTTGAACTCCACAAAAAGCACACCATCGAAGTTGTTGTTGACCGCTTGAAAGTGCGTGACGATATTCAATTAAGACTGTCTGAATCATTTGAAACAGCGCTAGCGTTAACTGCTGGCACTGCGAAAGTCGCCTTTATGGACGAGCCAGACCGCGAAGAGTTGCTATTCTCAGCAAACTTTGCCTGTCCACATTGTGGCTATAGCATGCAGGAATTAGAGCCACGCCTGTTCTCGTTCAACAACCCTGCTGGTGCTTGTCAAACATGTGATGGTTTAGGTATTCAGCAGTTTTTTGACGCTAGTCGTGTGATTACAAACCCTGAGCTTAGTCTGTCTGGCGGTGCGATTCGCGGTTGGGATAAACGTAATTTCTATTACTTCCAAATGCTGCAAGCACTTGCTGACCATTACGGCTTTACTGTTGATACCCCATACGAAGAGTTGCCAGAGAAAATTCAGAAGCTGGTGCTTTACGGTAGTGGTAAGGAAAGCGTTGAATTTAAGTACATGAACGATCGTGGTGATATCGTAGTTCGAAATCATCCGTTTGAAGGTATTTTGAATAACATGCAGCGCCGTTATAAAGAAACGGAATCTAACGCTGTACGTGAAGAGTTATCTAAGTACCTTAACAGTCAAAATTGTTCAGACTGTGGTGGCTCTCGCCTGCGTTTAGAAGCACGTAATGTTTTTATCAACGAAAAACCACTACAACATATTTCTGACTTATCAACAGCCGAGGCTTTAAGCTTTTTCGAATCATTAGAGCTTACTGGGCAAAAAGGTAAAATTGCTGAGAAAATCTTAAAGGAAATCAACGACCGCCTAGGTTTCTTAGTGAACGTTGGTCTAAATTATCTGAATTTATCTCGTAGTGCCGATACCTTATCCGGTGGTGAAGCGCAACGTATTCGTTTAGCGAGCCAAATCGGTGCTGGCCTTGTTGGTGTTATGTACGTGCTTGATGAACCATCAATTGGTCTACACCAGCGTGATAACGAACGACTATTAAGCACGTTAACGCACCTACGCGATTTAGGTAATACCGTCATTGTGGTAGAGCACGATGAAGATGCCATCCGCGAAGCCGACCATATTATCGATATTGGTCCAGGCGCTGGTGTTCACGGCGGTGACATCATCGCATCAGGTTCATTAGATGATATTTTAATTTGTGACAAATCGCTCACAGGTAAGTATCTTTCTGGCGCTGAAGCGATCGAAGTACCAGCAACAAGAACACCATACAACAAGGACAGCGTAGTTGAGTTAAAAGGCGCGACAGGCAACAACCTAAAGAGCGTAGATTTAACTATTCCTAACGGGTTAATGACCTGTATTACCGGTGTTTCAGGCTCAGGTAAGTCAACCTTAATTAACAATACCCTGTACCCGCTGGCGCAAACAGAGCTCAATGGCGCGACAACAAACGATCCAGCACAGTACAAGAGTATTACAGGCCTTGAACACCTCGATAAAGTTATCGACATAGATCAAAGTCCAATTGGTCGCACGCCCCGTTCAAACCCTGCAACTTATACTGGCATATTTACCGCAGTCAGAGATATTTTTGCTGCAACGCAAGAGTCTCGCTCGCGTGGTTACAAGCCTGGTCGCTTTAGCTTCAACGTTAAAGGCGGGCGCTGTGAAGCCTGTCAAGGCGATGGTGTGATTAAGGTAGAAATGCATTTCTTACCTGACGTTTACGTGCCTTGTGACGAGTGTAAAGGCAAGCGATACAACCGTGAAACCTTAGAAGTTAAGTACAAAGGTAAGAATATTCACGAAGTATTGGATATGACTATCGAAGATGCACTTGACTTCTTTAGTGCGATTCCAGCGGTTAAGCGTAAGCTGCAAACCTTAATGGACGTTGGTTTAAGCTACATTACGCTTGGACAATCTGCGACTACACTGTCTGGTGGAGAAGCACAACGTGTGAAGTTAGCGAAAGAACTATCTAAACGCGATACAGGTAAGACGCTGTACATTCTTGATGAACCTACAACAGGTCTTCACTTCCATGACATTAAACAACTATTGCAGGTGATTCACCGTCTACGTGATCACGGAAATACTATTGTTGTTATAGAACACAACTTAGACGTTATCAAAACTGCGGACTGGATTGTTGACCTTGGCCCAGAAGGTGGTTCTGGTGGTGGTGAAATTTTAGTAACAGGTACGCCAGAGCAAGTAGCTGAGCATAAAACTTCACATACTGCTCGCTTCTTAAAGCCAATGCTTAAGTAAATGCGCGTAGCTGTCTTAACGCACTAAAGTTTATTTCTAAGTATTTAATAAAAAATAAACACTTACAAAGAGGAAATAGGCTAGTGAGTTATCGCTAGCCTATTTTTTTTTAATCAATTAGGATAAATGTCGCACAACTTTTTAATAATAATACGGGCCACTTATGACCTTTCGTGGGCAAAACCTTTTCATTTATTTACTCGCATTCACCAGTGGCTTCTCCATTATGGGTGTTGAACTCTTAGGTGGCCGCATTCTCGCACCATTTTTTGGTAGTAGCGTACATATCTGGGGCAGTATTATTACTGTGTTCATGCTCAGTTTGTCTATCGGCTACCTTATTGGAGGTAAGCTATCGACACGCAATGCGAACTTATTCCGCTACGGACTAATTTTCCTTGTCGCTGGTTGCTTAGTTATGCCAATTGCTTACTTTGCCAACCCAATCATGGAAGCCATATTCCTGCAAATTGAGGATAGTCGTTACGGCTCTCTTTTAGCGTCAATGGCGTTGTTCTTTTTCCCCACCATAGTGCTTGGCATGATATCACCTTATTCTGTAAGGCTATTGGTTACTAGCAAAGAAGAAAGTGGCCAAATCGCGGGAATCCTCTATTTCGTGAGTACCTTAGGTTCAGCCCTCGGTACCATTATCACATCGTTCTACTTCGTGCTTTACTTCGAAGTAAACGACATCATTACAGCGTTTAGTTTAATTTTGGTATTACTAGGTTTAGCAGCCATCACACTAGGAAAAAAACAATTAGCTAGCCAGGTTGCTAAAGAGCCTGCAGCTCAAAGCGAAAAAAAATCACAAAGTAATACAAGTAACGAGGTCATCCATGAGAGTTAATATTCAATTAACCTCGAGTAGAGAGCTAAGCTTAGTTATTCTCTCTGCATTAATCCTTGTGTGTGCTCTACTAATGAGCCAGCCTTCGCATGCAAAAGTAGTGCATCAAGAGCGCTCTATGTATCGCAATATTTTGGTGGAAGATACTGGGAATTTACGATGCCTGAAATTCAATGTGAAAAGCCATAAAACTAACCAAAGCTGCTTTTTAAAGTCTGAACCTAATCGTTTGGTATTCAACTACACCAAATTGTTGTTTTCAGGATTACTGGTCAACCCAAATCCAGAGCGTATTCTGATTATAGGTTTAGGTGGCGGCACGATGTCGAATACCTTACATCAGCTATTTCCTAAAGCCAGAATAGAAAACATTGAAATAGACCCCGCGGTTATCAAGGTAGCCCGTCAGTACTTCGATTTCTTTGAGAATGATATTGTCACTAGCCAAGCTAAAGACGGTCGTATCTTTATTAAAAGAGCAAAAATGAAAGGCGAGGCGTATGACTGGATTATCCTTGACGCTTTTAATGGTGACTACATACCAGAACACTTGATGACAAAAGAGTTTTTAGAAGAGACAAAAGACTTACTTACTGACACCGGTATAGTAACCGCAAATACATTCTCAGTTAGTAAACTCTACGATTATGAATCAGCCACCTATCAAGCCGTTTTTGGCGATTTCTACCAAGTTAAAAATAAAAAGAATGAGAATCGCATCTTGCTTGCAGGTAAAAAGGCGCTGCCGCAAAAAGCCGTACTAGAAGCGAACTTGGCGGCCATGCATGACAGATTAAAGCCATTTGGTGTCAATACTCTACAAGTCTTCGACAGCATGACATTTGACAAAGATTGGCAGCTGGATTCATCCGTATTAACTGATCAATACTCGCCAGCGAACTTGCTCAATCAGTAATTCGAAGAAGTGTTGATCCTCGATAAACCACTCAATTCAATTTTTGAGTGGTTTATCCCTCCCTTTTTGCCTCCAAAAATAAAACACCAAAGTGCACCAATAGACACTGTCATCAATCCGTAATGTAAACAGTCTGTAAATAGCGTTCAAAATGCCAAAATTTTTTGATGACTAATTTTCGTTCTCTAAAAATAATCGTACATTCAGAGAGTTAGCGTAAGCTCTCACTAAGAAAAACTACTTTTTGACAGGGATGTAGACATGCCTATACTCGACCGCTTCAACTATCGCTTTGCTCTGTAGCACTGTTTCTTCTATTGACCATCGCTTTTATCGTTAGAGGTGTCTCTACATCAATAGGAGAAGCTTCCCAAGCTAAGCAAGACCAGCAACTTGTTTTAGTGCTCGATGTGCTAGAAAAAATTGCGCACAACCACGCAGTAGAACGCGGCCTAAGTGCGGGTTACCTAGGGTCTCCGTCAGACGATAGATTAAGCAAAGTTAGAACACAGCGTCAAAAAGCCGATACCTCAGTTCAAAACTTAAAACAGCTAGAACAACAAGAAGTCATTGACGGCATCAACGATAACGTTTCCTCTACCAATGAACTTGTAGAGAACAGCCTAACTGCAGAGCATACGTCCAACGCATTAAAAGAGCACGCCAACAAATTGGAAAATATGGCGACAACACTCTCTGCTGCAGCTTAGCCACGAACGGTAACCCTGTCTAAAATCGCACAGGATATCGTGCAAGTTAACGAAGCAGCGACAAACGAATATGAGCTATCGCAGAAATCGAGAGAGGTATTTGATGATGCCGATATCAATTACCGCACACTGCAATCGACGATGGACTATTTCGTTATCGATCGAAATAACATTCCTTTAGAGCAAGAAGATGAACTGGAATCAACTAATTACGCTCCTCAGCTGAGGTACGGAAATTAGGTAAGAGCGTCATTAGATAGAAACATATTGAGAACACGACTATAAGTATAGATAGCTGTTCAATAAGGATCAGAAACAAAGAAAAAGGAAGCACCGCGAGATAAAGTAATGACAGCGGCATCGGCTTTTTATTAATTAAATCTGGAAAATGCTGCCTTAGAACGACCAACGCAACAAGAGTGTAAGCCAGAGCAGCGGAAACTGAGTAGACAATCGCTTTCACTTCTTCATCTGAAAGTGGCTGCTGCGATTTAACATAAGTAAGCAGGTAAATTGCCAATGGCCACCAGATCAAGCACTGCAATAAGGAACTATAAGAGCTCGAAGGTTTCGTTACTGAATTGTTGGTTTCTTTGGTATTGGTATTGGTTTTAGTATTGATATCCATATCAACACTCCCTGTCTGCACTAATTGATATTATTTCATTAATGATACAGTTTATGGTCATATACCCATAAACTGTATACCTCGCGAACTATCGTTTTAAGGACAACTTATTACGCCCAGTACCACCACTGTCCTTTTTCTTCGCTGGCTTTTTATTGTCAATTCGATAAGTTGTTGCTGGCTTGTGACGCTCTCTCGACGTCTCCCGTACACTTTCATCGCGCTTCGTCTTACGAGGCTGTTCTTGATTCGATGAAATTTGGTTATGTTTGTTATCTTTGTTTTGCTTAGCTGACTGACCTCTGTGAGAAGACTTTTGTCCCTGCTTTTGGTCCTGCTTTTGAGTACCTTTAAAGTTCTTGTTATCGCGTGCTTTCGGCTTACTATCTTTACGCGTAGTCGAGTTTTCTCGAGGCGACTTACTTTGTTTCTTAACCGCTTCGCCAGTTTGCTCTGCAGCTTCAGCTTTTGCCGATGTTTTGCGAGAACCTTTCACCGCTTCATTGATATCAGCCAATTCTTGCTCGGTTAGGTCACGCCACTGCCCAGGTTTTAAACCCGTTAGATCCACATTCATGATGCGTACACGTTTGAGTTTTTGAACCTCATAACCTAAGTACTCACACATACGGCGAATTTGACGGTTTAAGCCTTGTGTCAGTATGATTTTAAAGACGAACTTACCTTGAGGAATGACGCGGCAAGGATCTGTAATGGTGCCTAAAATCGGTACTCCACGAGACATTCGTTCAACAAACCGTTCACTGATTGGCTTGTCTACTATAACGATATACTCTTTATCGTGGGCATTTTCCGCACGCAGAATTTTATTCACTATATCGCCATCACTGGTTAGGAAGATCAAACCTTCAGAAGGCTTATCCAACCTACCAATAGGAAAGATACGCTCTTTGTGCTTAATTGCATCAATGATGTTTCCTCTTACGTGACGTTCAGTTGTGCACGTAATACCAACCGGCTTGTGGTAAGCAATATAAATGCGATCAGATTTATTGTCAGGCGTGGCGCTAATGTTTTTGCCATTAACGGCAACAGTATCGCCTGGCATCACTTTAGTGCCCAACTCTGGTACTTTACCGTTAATCGTCACACGCTGTTGCTCAATTAGCTTGTCCGCTTCACGGCGTGAACAATAACCAGATTCACTAATAAATTTATTGAGTCGTTTACCTTGATCGCTCAAAACATTTCTCGGTTCGTTAAACTGCCGCACACTATACAGCAAAAGCCGTATTTTTTCTCGACACTTTGCGCATTATCCGCTTAAACACTTGAGGCTAAGTTCAGACCATCTGCGCATAAGATTTAGACAACTGTTTAATTTTAGGGTAATTTAGCGTTCTTATTTTTATAATAAAGACAGAATGTTAAGGGTGTTTCGTAGTTGTTGGCCGATTGTATGCTTTTTCTTAGTTATCAGTACATCACTGATGGCAACTGAGCGCGTTTATAGGTATATAGATAAAGATGGAACCGTTTCTTTTTCTGATATCGAGCCGCTAAACCGCTATTACGAAGAAGTAAATTTTGGCTGTTATGCTTGCAACTTAACCACGCAAGTCGACTGGTTAGAAACAAAGCTTTACCTTGACGAATACCAAACTGAAATTGAACAAGCAGCCAAACTCTACAAGGTTGAACCCCACTTAATTCGCGCGATTATTCACGCCGAATCTCACTTTCGTCACGAGGCCGTATCTAAGCAGGGTGCACAAGGTCTGATGCAGCTCATGCCCAACACAGCCAAGTCTTTGGGGGTTGTTGATCCATTTCACCCACAACAAAACATTTATGGTGGTGTTAAGCACCTAGCTAAATTAATGAAAAAGTATGTTGGTGACATTCGCATGGTAGCTGCAGCCTATAACGCAGGGGAAGGCCCTGTGAGAAAGTATGGTGGTGTACCACCTTTCCCAGAAACCAAAGTATATATTGAGCGAGTCGCCATACTACACAAGCGTTACGCCAAAGCGCTGAAAGCCTAACTTAGGTTTTAATAAAACGCTTAGTCCTGTTCGTTGCCTGCGTATTAGCAGGATCATCAGGCCAGTAATGAATCGTAATAGGATGTAACATGATTGATTGACACCTCGCGCTCCCTGAAAAATATAAGGAACAGCCAAATAACACCGAAATATGTTTGACAGTCAGAATATTAACTTTAGATTGACAAAAAACTGTATTCCCGTCCCGTAAATTGACATTAATTTAAGAGGTGATTGACACTTTTTCCGGATATAGCTTGACGTAATTCTCAAGTTAATCCTAGTCCTTTTTAATAAAATGTACGATTTCACATCAATGCTCATTATCAGATATTATATCTCTGCTGATATAATTCTTTAATATACCGAGCGTTGCTCGAATAAACCCAGTTCTGTTGTTCTGCTAGTTGTGACATGGTCACACCAACATTTCAAACGTAAATATAATGTGAAATAAAATACTGTTTGGTTTTTGGCAAAAAAATGTTCTCATTAGCCTTAGTGAGCTATCATTTTACAATAAGAGTTATCAATATCAGGGTTAGGTGTCTAGTGTTTTAGGGGAAGATCAATTAGACCTAAGTTATAGTTAGTGAAGTACAAAGCGCCAAGGGAAAAAATTTAATTTTTTTATTTTACAAAAGTTTATACAAGCACTTATATAATTCCCCTATGAAAAAACCAGTAAACTCAATAAATTTAGTTCAGAAAGTTAATTGAAGAATTGGACCTTCTATTATCTAGATAAAAAAGTGAATTATTTTGCACATTTCTAATATATGAAAAGTTATTTCGAAAAGAGCACGGTTGTTTAGGTTGATATTAGCGAGCAATTTTCTTTGGAAAATGAACTGCTGATTCTCATGAGAGCTCAAAGCTATACCTAATGAGTAATTAGCAGATTTATTATGATTTATAGTTTAAATGATATCTTTTGTAGGTAGATGAAGATGATACCATCGACAGCTATGAGCGAAAAGCGGTCGTTAGAACGCTTTACTAATAGGCGTAAAATGCTTGGCTAAATTAGCAAAGAGTGAGCGCAAGCCATGTGAATTGCATCTCATTAATGATTGTCTTGTTTTCCTAAAACTTAACTACTTAACTGACAGTAATTAATCTAACGGCCAGCTTTAAAATGTGACGATTAAACAATAAGATGTTTTTTCACCGCCTTTACGGACTGGTTCAATTCTTTACACACCCATTCTCTTAAATTAACAAGCTCTGGTTGAGATGCATTATCTAACGGGCATACAAAGTAATAGGCATATTTCATTTTTACTGCATGTCCTACTTGTTGAAACAAGCCCAACTCAAGCATATCTGCCTGCACAAGACTTGCTCTCGCTATCGCTATTCCTTGACCTGCCGCCGCCGCTTGTAGTGCCATATCACTGCGATTAAAGCTTTGTTTAGAATGTACTGAAGGTGGTGCTAAACCTTGACTAGCTAACCAACCTTTCCAAGAGCTCTCGTCACTACCTTTTTCTGCGACAACATCGAGCAACCAAGGGTAGTCAAAGAGCTTTTCTGGATGATCAATTAGACAATCAGCTTTGACCAATGACTGACTGGCAACGGGGAATACCCATTCGTCGCAAATAAATGACATATGTAATGTTGAATCTAGGTTATCCGTCAGACGTAGCGCTGAATTTACCCCCTCAAGCGTTAAATCTATGATTTTGTCGTCTGTTAATACCGACAATGGTTGGTTGGGAAATTGTTTATTGTAATCTGCCAAATTAGGTAACAGCCACTTAGTGGCTAACGAAGATATCGTCGTTAAACTTAAGGGTGCATCTGATTGGTTGCCTAAACTGGCTAATGTACGTTCAAGTTCTACTATGTTGATGCGAGACTGATTGTACAGTCGCTCACCATCAGCGCTTAATTTCATATATCGTGTGGTTCGATTAATTAAGGAAACTCCTGCGATATCTTCCAGTTGCTTTATGCGATGACTGATCGCACTTTGAGTTAGATTTAGTCTTTTAGAAGCATTGCTAAAGCTCCCTTCTTCAACAACGGCATTAAAAACTTGAAGGCATGTGAGTGTAGCAGGGTGTAATGCCATAACCTCTTATTTATCTCATTTTCTAATATATAGATAAGATATTATCATTTAAAAACCGACGTAAAAACCATTAGTTTATTAAGCAAAATTAAGACAGTAACTGTCCTTATTCATTAGAAGTACAAAGTCGTAATCATGAAACTCACATTAAAACAACAAACCATTTTTGAAATTACAGTAGTTCTGGGCACTATGTTGCTGGTCAAAGACATACTAGATAGATTCAACGCGATAGGAGCAGGCTCTATTGCTATGTGGACCGGTATCTTACTAGCGACCTTTTTTATGAAAAAACAGGGGCGTAACTGGCGCGAATTAGGGTTAACGCTACCAAAGAGTAGAAAAGCTTTGCTTTCTTCGCTAGGACAAGCGTTACTAGCAATTGTCATCGTAATTGCATTTATGGGGCTAGTACAGCCAATTATTTCTGAATTACTAGGGGTCTCCATCCCTAAAAGCTCAACAGACAGATTCGAGTTTTTATTAGGCAAACCGCTAGCATTTGTTACCTATTTGGTAGTTGTTATATGGATTGGTGCAGCCTTAGGTGAAGAGCTGTTGATGCGTGGCTTTCTACTCAACAAATTAATATCAATTATGGGAGATGAAAGAAAAGGCATAATTTCAGCAGTGGTAGTACATGCAGTAATCTTTGGCATACTTCATATTTCTCAAGGCATACCAGGTATCTTATCTACAGGTTGTGTCGCTATTCTTTTCGCCATTGTTTATTTACGTAATGGTCGGAATCTCTTTCCGTTAATTCTTGCGCATGGCGTGATAAATTCTATTGGTTTACTGGGCTACTACCTAACAGACGGAGCTATGACATAAGTCATTTCCGTGTTATGTGGCAAGCTAATGAAGAATGTATGTAGCCTAAAGCGTTATAACTAAATATATAGAGAGTTTTATGCCAAATGCGTGATAGTGAAAAACGACTAAATGGCTCATGTTTATGTAAAGCAGTGAGTATAAGCATTGATAGTAATTGTAATGATCTTGGTGCCTACCACTACCCTAAGTGCCAAACTTGGAGTGGCAGTGCGTTTATGGAAGTGGAGTGTGGAACAGACGTTATTTTTGAAGGAAGTAATAATATAGCGACTTTCGAGTCTTCTAGCTTGGCAGAACGAGGGTTTTGTCGTATTTGTGGTACTCATTTATTCATTAAAGATAGACGAAGTGGAGAATATGGAGTTCCTTCAGGATTGTACGGAGACAATTCGAACTTTAAATTCAATAGACAATTATTTTTCGACAAAAAACTGACATTTATAGTTTTAAAAATGAAACAGTCAATATCACCAGCGAATACATTTATAAGCACTTTCCAGAAACTAAGGAATAGGACGGGTTTTAGTGGCCGTTTCTGGCCCAGACTGTGTGAAAACTCTGATCACGTTTTAGTCTAAGCATGCGCTGTTTATGATCTAACAATCTATACAAATAGTTCATTTAACATGCTGATATTTATATAATAAGACTATTGATTCAATCAAAGGTTGAGGCAATATGTCAAAGTTCATAAGTG
>JAKVCY010000158.1 GCA_022448425.1 Thalassotalea sp.
GATTGCAGAGAATGGTTACTCTCGACAACTGCGTCCTGCGTTGTCCTAATTCACCACATCCATGTGGTTCCATTGTCAAAATCAATAACGCAGCATATAAGCCTTTTAAACTCGCCCTCTGGGAGCTTGTCAGGAAAGTGACAATTTCACAAATTTCCTTGTTGGTGAGTAACTACAACAGCATAAATTTGCTTTATTCTAACTTCCCTGACATAACTCTGAAGTGGTTAAATATTTATTTCAATTGGTATTACAGGTGAGTTTGGGTTTTCTAGTACTCTCAACAAAACCTCAACAACTATCGCTAAATACCCTACCTTAGAACTTGCAAGCAAGCTAAGGTAGGCAAAGAAAGGTATGGATTGAGATAGTTTTCTGTTGAGATATCAATAAAGCAACATATCGGCCAATAAACAATATAACGGGTTTAGCTGGCTAATAAACTGCGCGCTATAATGACCTTTTGAATCTCACTAGTACCTTCATAAATTGAGGTAATACGCACGTCACGCGCTAAACGCTCAAGCGGATATTCCTTAATGTACCCTGCGCCTCCAAGCAATTGCTGCGCATCGTAACAAGCCTTGTTAGCTTTTTCTGAAGCAAATAATTTAGCCATTGAAGCAGCTTGACCAAAAGGCTGCCCCTTCTCTTTTAAATCAGCTGCCTGCATTAATAATAGGCGTGATGCCTCCAGCTCAGTGTATCTGTCAGCTAATTTCCATTGTAAACCTTGGAAGCTCGATAATGATTGACCAAACTGCTCACGTTCTGTGATGAACTGTCTAGCATAGTCCATGGCCGCTAAACCAACACCTAACGCTAAAGAACCGATACCGATGCGACCACCTGCTAATTCACCGACAGCAATGGCAAAGCCTTTGTCCTCTTCGCCCATCAACGTAGATGCTGGTATACGGCAATTATCAAAATGAACTTCATTGGTCGGTGATGCTTTCTGGCCCATTTTTTCTTCGGCTTTACCGATTGTCATCCCAGGCGTATCCGCTTCAACGAGAAAACAAGAAATACCCTTACCTTTGCGTGCTTCAGGGTTTGTCACCGCCCAAACAACAAATACACCCGCAAATGAGCCACTGGTTATATAGATTTTACTGCCATTTAATACATAGTCATCGCAGTCTTTTACCGCAGTTGTTTTCATGCTGGCAGGATCAGAACCGGCAGCAGGTTCTGTTAAACAAAAGCCACCCGCCAAGTATTCGCCGCTACATATTTTAGGCAGGTATTTTTGTTTTTGTTCGTCATTACCGACGGCTTGAATAACTTCGGCTACCATATTTGTCACAGACGTTGTAACAGCAGTAGACGCACAAGCTCTTGCAAGCTCGGTAATCGCTAAACTAAACGCCACAGTACCGGCTTCAACGCCACCGTACTCACTTGAAATATTTAGCCCCATAAAGCCTAGTTCAGCGAGTTTTTTAAGGTTAGTTTGAAAGAGAGTTTGGTCGTTATGGTGATCTAGCTCAGCGGCTACTGGTGCCAACTCGCTGTCTGCGAATTTGCGCGCCATATCTTGAATCATTAATTGCTCTTCTGTTAATGATAAATCCATCGAGAATACCTGTTGTTTGTTGTCATTAACGCGCTGAAATTATTATTAGATAGAAGAATACAGCGCACATTTCTAATGTGAGCAAGTTTACCCTACCTCACATTAGCCGTAGATAGCGGCACAAAAAAAGCCCTCTAAATAGAGCGCTTTTTTGTATTTATTTCATTACAGCTTTATTGCACAGAGCACGGCTTAGAGTGCGAAAATCAGTAGCGTGATACCTAAGATAAGGCGATAAATAACAAACGGTACCATGCCAATTTTGTTCACTAAAATAAGAAAATAATGAATACATGCATAAGCACTAACGAACGATAAAACGCTGCCAATCGCCATTGAATACCAATCAACCGGCGCCGTGCCTGTAATTAATTTTAACGTTAGATAGCCACCCGCCATTGATATTGCAGGAATCGACATTAAGAAAGATAAACGTGCCGCATTTTCTCTTGTTAAACCCAGCATTAAGCCCGCAGTCATGGTAATACCCGAACGAGAAGTTCCCGGAATAATTGCTAGCATTTGGGCAACACCGATGATCATCGTGCCTTTGAAACCCAAGGTTTCCATAGATACATTTTGCTTTGCTTTAATATCAACGAAACCAAGTAATAAACCAAATAGAATTGTTGTTGCAGCAATGACAAGTACTGAGCGTAAGTTCTCTTCGATAAAATCAGCACTCAAATAACCGAATAACCCCAAAGGAATCGATGCAAAGATAATCCACCATGCAAGCTTTCCATTAAATATCTGCTCTGCGGTTAGCGCTGCATCATCCTCTTTGTTGGGCGTAAGTGTTGCATACCAAGCCACCAACATATCGCCAATTTCTTTGCGGAAATAAAGACAAACCGCCAACAACGAACCCACGTGAACAGCAACGTCAAATGCTTGCCCTTGGTCCACCCAGCCCAACAATTGCGACGGCAATATTAAATGAGCAGAGCTAGAGATTGGTAAAAACTCGGTTAGGCCTTGAATAAGCGCTAGCAATATAATTTCGATAATATCCATAAATAAATTTCCGTCTATTGAGTGCGTTCTAGGTCTACTGAAGATTGCACAGCATTTGCTTTTATTGGCTGCCAAAGCAGTGGTCTTTGTTCTATTTGCTGACTTGCCTTGTCAAATGCTCGCCATAACTCTGTATAACTTTGCCCGTTAGTGGGGTGAATTGCATGGGGCGCTACTTCTGCTAAAGGCCACAATACAAAAGCGTGCTTTAATATTTCTTCACGAGGTAATTGCACAGGTTTATCACAAACTTGGTTTTCATAGAGAAGTAAGTCGAGATCTAATGTTCGCGGGCTGTATTTTACTGCATCTGCAGCCCGACCATTGGCAAGTTCAATTTGTCTTAGCTTCAACGCTAATTCTTCCAACGGAAGGTCGGTAGTCGCCCCAACCACCAAGTTATAAAATTCAGGCCCTTCAAAACCAATCGCTTCACATGCGTATAAAGAGGATAAGGTTAATTCGCCAAGCAGTTCATGAAGGTCATCAAGGCCTTTGTTGACATAAGTTTCACGCTCAACATTCGAGCCGATAGAAATATAAATCGTTGCCATAAGAATTAGCTTACTTGCGAGGCTAAAGTACCACGCTCTATTTCTACACCCACGGTATCTGCATTATGCACAGCTCCCGGTTTACCTATGGTCAATGTTAACCAAGGAATCTGGTACTCTGTCATTAAAAATGCTGCCATGCGTTCCGCTAATGTTTCTAACAGATCGACTGGGTTGTCGTTAGCGAATTTTTCTACTGCTACCGAAATAGCCGCATAATCGAGGGTTTTGTCTAATTCGTCGTTAGCTGCTGCGGGCTTAATATCCCAAGCCATTGCCAAATCAATAACAAGTGTTTGTTTTATTTGTTTTTCCCACTCGTAAAAACCAATCGTTGTTTGGATTTTCAATCCACGAATAAAGACTTTATCCACGGTTTTACCCTGCTTTCCAAGCTATTTTAAAATTAAATGGCGAGTTTACCTTTCAAGGTCTAGAAAAACCAGCAGTGAAACGGATAGAATGAACTCAGCAGGCAATTTATTGAGAATTAAGGACAATATGCTTATCACTGGCTTAATGATAGTAGTCGCCTATATCGTAGGGTCGATTTCTAGCGCTATATTGATATGCCGTTTGGTAGGTTTGCCTGATCCCCGCTCTACTGGCTCTAAAAACCCTGGCGCTACTAACGTACTCAGGATGAGCAATAAAGCCACTGCCGCCAGCGTATTAGTTTTCGATGTGTTAAAAGGGACGATTCCTGTTTGGGGCGCTTACTTCTTGGGTATTGAGCCGCTTTGGCTAGGACTCATTGGTGTTGCCGCCTGTTTAGGGCACATGTACCCAATATTCTTCGGTTTCTCTGGCGGAAAAGCAGTGGCAACGGCGTTTGGCGTGTTACTGCCAATAGGTCTTGATTTAGGTTTTTTACTATTGTTGACTTGGATTAGCATTGCCAAAAGCACCAAGTACTCTAGCCTTGCAGCGATAGTGACAGTGGGTCTTGCACCACTTTACGTGTGGTTGTTAAAGCCTGAATACGTCTACCCTGTATTAATGCTGTCTTCGCTGATTATTTTGCGACACAAAGACAACATCATTCGGTTATACAAAGGTACTGAGCCTAAGATCAGCAAATACAAAGTTTAGTTGAACTTATGGTCAGTTGAGCTTAGACCTTAATGAACTAGCAAGCGTCCAATGTATCCAATGGCCAACGAGGTGTCGCTTTAAAGGTTAAATCGGCAGATACACCTGACTTTAATCGTTGCATACCTGCATAAGCTATCATCGCACCATTATCTGTACAGAACTCTGGTCGCGGATAGAACACTTTGCCACCTAACTTATCGGTAACGACTTCTAACTTTTCTCGTAACGATGTATTGGCACTCACACCACCAGCGATAACTAATCGCTTTAAATCACATTGTTCGAGCGCACGTCGGCATTTAATCGCTAAGGTATCAACGACCGCTTCTTGGAATGCATAGGCAATATCAGCGTGAGTCTGTGGACTGTTATCTTCTTTTGCAATCGTATTAGCTGTAAAAGTCTTCAGGCCACTGAAACTAAAATCTAAACCTGGGCGGTCTGTCATCGGGCGAGGAAACTTAAAACGACCTGCTGTTCCATCTTCCGCCATTTTGGCAAGCACCGGGCCACCTGGGTAATCTAAGCCTAGTAACTTAGCTGTCTTATCAAAAGCTTCACCAGCAGCATCGTCAACTGACTCACCCAATAGCTCGTATTCACCAATACCATCTACACGCACCAACATTGTATGACCACCAGATACGAGTAACGCGACAAATGGAAACTCAGGAACATCATCTTCAAGCATAGGCGCCAATAAATGGCCTTCCATATGATGCACAGGTACAGCTGGGATGTTCCAACCATAGGCTAAGCTGCGGCCAATAGAGCAACCGACTAATAATGCACCGACCAGGCCTGGTCCAGCAGTGTAAGCGACACCATCTAAATCTTTTGGTGTTAATCCAGCGTCCGCCAACACTTCTTTGATCAACGGAATGGTTTTGCGCACGTGGTCACGAGATGCAAGTTCAGGTACCACTCCGCCGTAATCAGCGTGAACGGCAATTTGACTGTATAGACGATGGGACATAATCCCCTGCTCTTCGTCGTAAATCGCAATACCAGTTTCATCACAGGAAGTTTCAATACCTAAAATACGCATAAAATAACTAACGCCAAACGAGTTAAATCGTTAAATAAAATAAGGGATGCGCGATTTTACCAGCAACTCTTTTCAGTTGCTATCTTTATAGACATCCTTGAAACTGTAAACATGCACTCAATATTGGGCGTTAATTTTGCCAACCTTTATGGTGATTACTAGGGTCTGTTGACCTTTGTTTAGATTTTCTGCAATTGGCTATTTTTGATGATGGCAAGGCAGCATGAACGAAGTTTGGACATTCCAAATGAGTGAATGCTAATGCCGCTAGCGTTAGAAATAGCCATTGCCCGAAGGGCTGAGGCCAAAATCACTTTACTCTGCGTTGAAAATTGTTGATTTAGATGACTAAATGACACAATTTTCACTTTAATTAAAGTAATTCTATCTCTCAGCAGAATTATTAAACAAAGATAAACAAACCCTATGCCGTAATTAACGATTGAAATCCTAGTTTCGTTAGAAGAACTACTAGAAGAATTGATTGTAAAGCACTCGATTTTTATTTCTGACACGAACAAATCTTCATCAGCTTTGAACACTGAGCTAGAAAACCTTCCCTATCTTCGCTTTTTCCCTTTACAGCATTGTCGATTCAGATTAGAATGCGCGCCCCAATTAACCAATATGAGCGTACAAACGCGAAGCTGGATAAACAGTACAAGCGTGAGTAGATTTATATAGAAATATTAAGGTAAGAGGCATATGCCAGTTATTAAAGTAAGAGAAAACGAACCATTTGACGTAGCACTACGTCGTTTTAAACGTTCTTGTGAGAAAGCAGGAATCCTTTCAGAAGTACGTCGTCGCGAGTCATACGAAAAGCCGACTTGGGAACGTAAGCGTAAGAAAGCTGCTGCTGTTAAGCGCGCTGCTAAGAAATTATCTCGTGAGAACGCACGTCGCGTTCGTATGTACTAATTTATTGTTTATCAATCGATAACAATTATTAGACAAAATTTTGCTTGAGACTGAAACATGAGTTTGCTTGTTCAATTAAAAGATGAAATGAAAAACGCAATGCGTGCCAAGGAAAAAATTAAACTTGGTGCTATTCGCATGGCGTTGTCGGCAATTAAGCAAGCAGAAATCGACAATAAAACCGAGTTAGATGATGCTGGTATTATTGCGGTGTTAACCAAAATGGTTAAACAACGCAAAGAGTCGATAGCTATGTATACCGAAGGTGGACGCGATGAGCTAGCGGCTAATGAAGCGACAGAAGTTGCAGCATTAGAAGCATTTCTCCCGACGCCTCTTACCGAAGAAGAGATCAACGAGATGATCACTTCAACCATTGCTGATGTCGATGCCAGTTCAATGGCCGACATGGGCAAAGTAATGGCAGTATTAAAACCTGCAATGCAAGGTAAAGCCGATTTAGGCGCTGTCAGTGGTAAAGTTAGAGCAGCATTAAACAGTTAACCTCAGTTAACGTTTAATGACAAAGAAACCGTGATGCTTTGGCTTCGCGGTTTTTTTATGCCAGAATATTTCCCCCGTTGTTTTTCTAATTGTCTCTTTCTCGTAGGGAACGAAAACAAAGCGGGCTTTTCTCAATACAACAACGACTAAGTAGAAGCGTAATAAACATTCATGGCTGGATTAATCTCTCGACAATTTATAGACGACTTACTCGCCCGCACAGATATTGTTGAACTGATAAATTCTCGCGTCCCGTTGAAAAAAGCGGGCAAAAACTATCAAGCCTGTTGCCCTTTCCACACTGAGAAAACACCATCATTTAGCGTAAGTCCAGACAAGCAGTTTTATCATTGTTTTGGCTGTGGTGAACACGGTAACGCAATCTCGTTTTTGATGGAGTATGACCGCCTAGAGTTTGTCGATGCCATCGAAGAACTAGCCTCAATAAACGGCGTTGAAGTTGAGCGTGATGAACGTCAACAAACGCCAGAGCAGCAGCGTAAATACCAACAAGCACAGCAACAAAAGCAAGATGACTATCAGTTGATGGAACAAATTGCTCGATTCTACCAACAGCAGTTGCGTGCAGCAACTGATAAAGACACTGCGATAAACTACCTAAAAGGCCGCGGCCTTACGGGTGAAGTAGCTAAGCGCTTTGGTATCGGTTACATCTCAGATAATTGGGATGGCATGATGAACATTTTTGCCAAGAACAATAACCTCTCTAGGCAGCTCGTTGACCTGGGTATGGCCATTGAAGGTGATAAAGGTCGTCCATACGATAGATTTCGCGGACGCATTATGTTTCCTATTCGCGATCGTCGCGGCCGCGTCATTGGCTTTGGTGGCCGAGTATTAACGGACGGCACACCAAAATACCTAAACTCTCCCGAAACGCGTATATACCACAAAGGGCAAGAGCTCTACGGCCTATTCGAAGCGAAAAAAGCGAACAAAAACTTAACTCGCTTAGTGGTAGTTGAAGGTTATATGGACGTGGTCGCACTGGCTCAACATGGCATTGATTACGCCGTCGCTTCACTTGGTACATCGACAACCCCCGAACAATTGCAAACGCTCTTTCGCACCGTAACAGAAGTGATTTGTTGTTACGATGGTGACCGTGCGGGTCGAGAAGCGGCATGGCGAGCAATGGATAATGCGTTACCACTTATTCGCGATGGTATCTCCCTAAAATTTGTCTTCTTACCGGATGGTGAAGATCCAGATAGTTTGGTTCGTCAACAAGGACAGCAGGCATTCGAGCAGATTTTAGATCAAGCACAGCCGCTATCTAAATTTCTGTTGGAAAACTTAATAGCCAAAGTTGATATGACCAGTATTGAAGGCAAAGCTTCACTAGCAGAGCAAACTCAGCCCTATATTAACAAGTTACCAGAGAGCATACTTAAAGACTCTTTGATAAACGAGCTTGCCAATAATTTTGGCGCAGGTGGAGAACAGCTGGCAAAACAGTTTCAGCAAAAAACACCTGCTCAACAAGCAGCAAAGAACAACAAGCCGACACGCACAACGCCAGTTCGTCTGGCTATTGCTTTATTACTTGAAAAGCCCGAGCTTGTTAGCAGCCTGCCAAACGCAGGGGTTCTAGCGCACCTTAATCGACCAGGTGTGCCCTTATTAAACGAATTGCTTGAAATTTGTGCGTCTAATCCCAATATAAACAGCGGACAAATTGTTGAGCACTTCAGACAACGTGAAGAAGGTAAACAGCTCACAAAATTGCTGTGCTGGGAGCACCAAATAGATGCCGAACACGCCGAAGATGTGTTCCTTGATAGCATCGAAAAATTACTTAATAGTTTAGTTGAGCAACGCACCGAGTTTTTATTGCAAAAAGCGCGGTTAAATCAACTCACTATTGAAGAAAAACAAGAGTTACAACTCTTGTTAAATGAGCAATCCTAAGCACTTAAAAATAGGTTAGTGTTGCCGACTTATACAATAAAGATAAAAATTTAAATCGCTGGTAATTTTATCGTCATCTTGCTAAAATTTACTGCTTACTGTTCTAATTTTGATAGCCAAAAATAGGTGGACTTTCGTCGATGGATCAAGCCCCACAATCTAGACTTAAAGAGTTAATAACCAAAGGTAAAGAACAAGGTTATTTAACTTTTGCAGAAGTTAACGATCACCTCCCTCAAGATATAATCGATTCAGATCAAGTTGAAGATATCATTCGCATGATCAACGACATGGGTATCCAAGTGTTTGAAAACGCACCTGATGCCGATACCTTGATGATGAGCGAGGCGAACACAGATGAAGATGCTGCAGAAGCAGCCGCTCAAGCACTTGCTACCGTAGAAAGTGAAATTGGCCGTACAACTGACCCAGTGCGCATGTACATGCGTGAAATGGGTACGGTTGAGCTACTAACGCGTAAAGGCGAAATTGTTATCGCCAAACGTATTGAAGAAGGTATTAAAGAAGTACAACGTTCTGTTGCTGAGTACCCACCAGCAATTAACTTCTTGCTTGAACAATGGGATAATTTTGTTGCTGAAGAGATTCGTTTAAGCGATATCATTTTGGGTTTCTTAGACCCAGATGCTGAGGACGACGACATCGCAGCTGCTGCGACACACGTTGGTTCAGAACTTTCGCAGGAAGAACTGGATGACGAAGATTCAGATCTTGAGAAAAATGATGACGATGACGAAGATGAAGAAGAAGTAGATACAGGTCCTGACCCTGAGTTAGCAAAAGAAAAGTTTGATGCATTGCGTGAAGCTTACGAAGCAGCTAACAAAGTTATCGATGCTAAAGGACGTGGTCATGCAGATTCTCAAGCAGCAATCGATGCACTTTCTGACGTATTCAAAGAATTCCGTTTAGTACCAAAAGTATTCGACCGCTTAGTGAAAAACATGCGCGACGTAATGGACCGCTTACGTGTTCAAGAACGTCTAATCATGAAGCACTGTGTTGTTGGTGCAGGCATGCCAAAGGCTACTTTCATTAAAGTCTTCCCTGGCAACGAAACTAGCTTAGACTGGTTCGATGCACAACGCAGCGCTGGTGAAGCTTGGTCAAGCAAACTAGCTGACGTTGAGCTAGAAGTTGAGCGCAGCGTACTTAAGCTGAAGCAACTTGAAGAAGAAACTTTCTTAAACGTACATGGCATTAAAGACATCAACCGTCGTATGTCGATTGGTGAAGCGAAAGCTCGCCGTGCGAAGAAAGAAATGGTTGAAGCAAACTTACGTCTTGTAATTTCAATCGCGAAGAAGTACACCAACCGTGGTCTTCAATTCCTAGACCTTATCCAAGAGGGTAACATTGGTCTAATGAAGGCGGTTGATAAGTTCGAATACCGTCGTGGTTACAAATTCTCGACTTATGCAACGTGGTGGATTCGTCAAGCAATCACGCGTTCGATTGCTGACCAAGCACGTACGATTCGTATTCCTGTACACATGATTGAAACGATTAACAAGCTTAACCGTATCTCTCGCCAAATGTTGCAAGAAATGGGTCGTGAGCCTACGCCTGAAGAATTAGCAGAGCGTATGGTTATGCCAGAAGACAAGATTCGTAAAGTATTGAAGATTGCAAAAGAGCCAATCTCAATGGAAACACCAATTGGTGATGACGAAGATTCGCACTTAGGTGACTTTATTGAAGATGGCAGCGGTGAGCTTCCTGTTGACTCTGCTACTTCTGAAAACCTTAAAAATGCAACTCACGAAGTACTAGCAGGCCTTACGGCTCGTGAAGCTAAGGTACTACGTATGCGTTTCGGTATCGATATGAATACTGACCACACGCTTGAGGAAGTAGGTAAACAGTTCGACGTAACACGTGAACGTATCCGTCAAATTGAAGCGAAAGCGCTACGTAAGCTCCGCCACCCTTCTCGTTCTGAGCAGCTTAAGAGCTTCTTAGACGGCGAGTAAGCATAGACCTTATTCTGTAGAATCAAAAAACCCAGCAATTGCTGGGTTTTTTATTACTTTCTTTATTACTTTTAGCGTTAAAGTACTAAGACGTCTCTAATTCCATTTTGTGGGTGTGAATATACACCAATAGCTTCTCTTCGTTTTCTTCTTGTAGTGTTTTCAGCGCCTGTATCTTTTGCTCGTTAAGCTCAGTTTCTTGGGTTAGCAAACAATGCTCTAATTTATCAAGCACATCTTGCGCTAATATGTCCCCATCCTTTAGCTGCTCTACAGTTCTTGGCAACTCAAAACGCTCTTCTGCCTTAATATCTTCAAGCATCTTTTCATATTCTTTTACCAGTTCAGCACCAAAATATTTACGGGCTGTACCTGATAACTTTTTCATCGCTACAGCGGGCAAATGTATCTCACCATCAATGTGGCCAGACATAAACAAATCCATAAAGACAACGAGCGATAGAATTTTAGCAGCAATAACAATCGACGTTGCTTTTTTCTCATGAATATCGATTTCTTCTACTTGGCTAAATTCACTACCCCATACGAAATATGCATTATTAATAATATGCGCACTTTTCGTAAGCATCGGCGTTGCCATCAAAATGTCTGCGCTTAACTGCGGGAGCTTCTGCCAAACATGTTGCTGCTGTGGACTAAGCGCTTCAAATGGCTTAGCTGACAAATTGAAATCTTGCTCTGTTAATCCGATCCGGTAGAACAAGCCAGCTAAATATAAGCAAGTGCGCAGCTGTGATTGCATAGAAATACGCCCTGCTAGCACTCGAGCTTGCTGCGCTATGCGAGTAGAATGACCGATGTTATCTTGGGTGTAATTAGCCACTAACGTTGAAGATAAGTTAATCAAATCGTTGTGCGACGACATTAACTGATCGTTTTGCTGCTGAGCTTGCTCTGAACTTGACATGATTACAGAGTTCATCAGCTCATTTACTTCACTCTTATCCTGAAGGTATTGGTTCTTCTTCTTCAACTTCTTAATGGCGGATGCACTTTGGTTCTCTTTCTTCAGCTCACCAATGAGTCCAAGCAAGTTCTCTAGTAGCTTTTCGTTATCCCAGGGCTTACCCACATAAGCGTGCACATGTGCGTCATTTATTGCGCTTTGTGCCATTTCCGCATCAGCATAACCAGTTAGAATAACACGACGGGTTTTAGGACTCAGGCGATAGACTTCTGCCATTAAATCAACACCAGTTAATTCCGGCATTTTCATATCGCTTAATACTATGTGTGTTGGTGATGATTTAAAGAATTCAAGCGCATCTTTAGGGTCGCTAAAACCATGAATGCTGAAGTGCTTCATCAGCAGCCTAGTCAAGGCTTTGACAATCTCTTTTTCATCATCGACGATTAAAATCGAAGGTTTCATTACACCATCCTCACAACATTTTCCTCAGATAACATCCTGTTAATACGTTAATAATTATAGCCAGCTTGTAATTATAGTCACCTAGCACTTTTTGCGACAAGCAGCTGATTAGCAATTCAGTAGGTTAGCAATTCAACAAATAGTCATCGACTACTCTCGCGCGCTCTTGCCAAGACGCCTTACTTACCCGATTGATTCGACTCGTTTTCGCAGTAAGGTCATCACCTCTTTTGGCAGCGCGAACAATCGCATCTGCTATATTTTGTTTTGAGTTTACCACTTCAACTAGGTCCTGATACTCCTTTATCGCATTAAATTCAGTGGTAACAATCGGTACCCCCGAAGCTAGATACTCTCTAAGTTTCAATGGATTGCATTTGCGTATTTGTTCGTTATCTACAAAAGGTAATAGCGCAACTTGCCAATGCGTCAAATAATTAGGCAAGTCATGATGAGCCTTAGCAGGTAAAAAATGTATGTTGTCTTGTACCTTGAGCAAAGAGACATCACATTCAATATTACCTACTAACACGAAATCCCAACCTTTAAGTATCTGAGCAGCTTCTACAATCAACTTTTGATCAAGCCAGTTGGAAATACTGCCATAAAAACCGGCTATAGGACGCCCTAACGGTAGATCTTCAGGCTTAGGTCTCTCTGCTGGGCCAAACAGCTGTGTATCAACACCATGCGGTATGGTTACAGTCTTAGCTTGTTTTACACATTGGTCGTCACTATCTAACTTCGCAATGTCCGTCTGCGTAAATTTGTTGTTTAACGCCTCACTCGCCACAAAAACCATGTTGGCTTGGCCTAACAACTTTTTTTCTTTCGGCACCACATAATCATGGTCAACTCCTGCCAGTGCACTAAAATCATCACCGCAGTAATAGACGTCGGCATGTCCCTTAAATAGCGATAGATAATCTACAGCCGTAGGGAGTGAAGTCCATACGATAGGCGCACGCTGCTCTATAGATTCCATACTGCGTCTAACTTGCAGCTTAAGTAAAAAGCGATTGATTTTGATGATTAAAGAAGAATTTGGGCACGGAAAAATCAGCGGTGATATTACCTTAAACTTGAAACGACTATTTGCAGAATGATGCTTATCATCTGTATCTGAGGTAACGTTTTCCACCTCTTCTTGTTGGCTTTTCTGCTGCGGTCTTTTCAGTTTAGTTAAGTAAGATGATGCAAAGGCAAAAAGCTTATTGAAAATACGTCCAATATCCCTCGCAGAAATACTGGGAGCTCGCAGCCCAATAGAGTTTATCCAGATAACATCTCGACTTTCTCTCAGTACTTTAATTAAATGCTGTGTAGAACTTGGGTGTCCTCCCCAGTCTTCACCAAAAACTATCATCGGGCGATGCTTGTTCAACCGACCTTGCCGGTCAACGGACTTAAAAGATTCAGAAGATTTCATCATACTACTCCTCTAATGATCTAATGACTTTCGCTGGGCATCCACCAGCAAGAACGCTAGCCGGTAAATCTTTAGTGACTACACTGCCTGCACCGACAATCGTACCTTGGCCAATGGTTACACCTGACATAACTTTCACCCCAGTTCCCAGCCAAACGTCATCGCCAAGAATGATATCGCCAACTTGGTCTTCTGTTTCCGGTAGCCCGAGTGCTCTATCTCTTGCATTTACAGGGTGCCCTGGGTAGCCAGCTAAATAGCAATCACCAGCAATGCGAGTGTTGTCACCAATAACGATTTTTCTGCCCACTGAAATCGAGGTACCCCATCCGATACCAACATTGTCGCCAACGATTAGCTTAGGTTTGCTTCCCATTACAGTACGTCCGCTGATAGTTGTTTTTGCTGCCAAACGAACATTGTCTCCCATAGTAAAATCGAAACTGCCAATCACAGCGGGCAAGCCTCCATACAGAAATAATTGCTTTGGGTTGTTGGCTAATCGCGCTTTGAAGATCGGCGTGTAGTAAAGCACGCGAAACAGTTCGCCAAATACATGTTGCACAGTGAGATGGAGGTGATAAAGCACTTTAAACAAAACGGGAATGTTAGGCATTTCCACCTGCTTAGTTGCCAACCAGCACTTTTTAAGAAAACGCGCAGAACCATTGTCGCTGGTTTTAACCCATTGTTTGGCATGATGAAGATTGAAACTCGTCATATTGAAATTCTCCGTCTGTCTCAGTATTGCCTTGGAAATACTTTGCTTCGAATAAAACACTCATAACTATTGGATACGTTGCACGATACAGACCAAACCACTCCCCTTTACATATCAACAACTTAACAAAGGTTGCTAGGTTAGTGTTTTGCATAATGCAATCACGCTTGCCACTAAGTTAGCGCTTTGCAAATTTGCTGATAGCAGGTTTTTGCAGAATAGTGTTGTGCATGCTCTTGCCCCGCCTTACCGATGCACATTCTTAACTCTGCATCTTTTACTAACTGAGCCAATGCATGTGCCAATGAGTTCTCATCTCCCGCGGTGTATTTAAAACAGTCTTTACCTTCTTCCAATTCTTTATCCCAATACGCATCATCATGTGGGATAACCACCGTGAGCCCAGCTGCCATGGATTCCAATACGGATAACCCAAATGGTTCATTTTCTGACGATGAGATGAAGATTGATGATGATGCACGAATCTCATCTAAGTTTTCAGGCTGCTGATAAAACTTGATGTTGCGTGGCATCGGACCTGGTAGCCAGTACACGTGCTGACTGTCTTTGGGCAGGATGTAGCAGATATTTGCAGAGACAGGTTTACCTACCAAGCGAGACGCACGGCTAACAGCTGCCAGAAATAAATCCAAGCGTTTCCAGTTCAACAAAGATGCACACCAGAACAATGAAACCTTAGCGCTGTCTTTAAAGTTTGTTCTACTTCTACTTGGTTTACTCTCCCTCAGCTTCTTTTCATGATTTACTTTTTTTGTAGGATTGCTGTTTTCATTAGAATGGTTTTCTACTGAGTAGTTTTCTAATAGACCATTAGCTCCATAAGTTGGGCACTTTGAGACAGCATCTAATTCGATACCATTAGTAAAGGTTTGAACTTTACCTTGTGAAATAGAAGAATCTGGTTCATTTAGCTGCTCCAATGGTATTTGCTGATAAAAGGCCAGTGCACGTTTGGTAGAATCAACCATAGTTTCTAGGCAAAACACGGCATCCGCCTGTTTGATACCATACCCCGCTATTCGTGACATCGGCACAGGCCCCTGAACAAGCTGCACAAGATCAAAGATGGAGAAGGGTAGTATCAAGCGATATATGTACAACGCAAAATCAACTGTCGGCCCAGAAATCCCAAGCACTCGTTTAAAGCGGCCGTAAAATACACTTATACATAGTAGTTGTAGCGCAAACCACAAATGTTTGAGGTAGAAGTTAAGTCCTTGAGTTTGTCCCTTTAACGATTCTGGCGTCGATAAATGAAGTAACTCTGCCCCACTGTCTTGCCATGTTTCTCTATCGTTTGTTACAACAACCACATGAGCAGTTGGCAAAAGTTGCTTCACTAACTGCTTCGCCACCTGTTTTGAACCACCAAAAAAAGGCACAGGATCGTAAACCATTACGCGTTTTTTCATCTCTCTACCCTCCTACATTTTGTGCAAAGAACTTACGTTTAAGTTTCATCATGAATGCGCGACTGAACTCACATAACGACGTAAAGAAATAACTAAAAATGCCCTGTTCCGGTTTATTCAACATCAAGTGCTGATAGCAGTCTGCCAGCTGATCAAATTGGCGTTCAGTACTGAAGTTTTCGAGAATGTGTTGTTGTGCTTTGATTGACCGCAATAAAAACTCAGCAGGCTCTTTCGCCAAGTCTGCGAGCACTTCCGCTAATGCTTCACTGTTGCACGCTTCAATGAGTCGCGCGTTCTCTCCGTCTTGATAAATCTCATTTACGCCAGGCACATCAGTGGTGATTATTGGCAGTCTTGCTAGGCTTGCTTCAGCAAGCGTCAGCCCGAATACTTCAGCTTCTGGTACTGACACAAAGGCGTCAGCGTTACTCGAATAGAATTGATTAACGTTGTCACGTTCTCCTAAAAAGAAAACCTGATGACTTAGCCCTAGCGCCTTTGATAAGTTGCGAAGCGCAGTCTCTCTTTCTCCGTCGCCAATAATCGCGAGTTTGTAACGGTGACTGTTACTCACTTTAGCCATCGCCATTAACAAGGTTTCCAAAGATTTTCTCTTGATAAGAGAACCAACGAACAACAAAACGATATCGCTATCAGCTGCATCTACCATAACGCGGACATTTACCGGTTCATTAGAGATTGCACGTTCGGATTTCACGCCGTTGTAGATAACAATACCTTTATCTTTAGCGAGCTCTTTACCCTTGAAGCAATCAAGTACTGACTGACTAACGCCGACGACTTTGTCAGCGCCAGAAAACAACAAAGCAAGCCTATCAAATTGTTGATACTGAGCATGCAAATGCAGGAGTAAGGGCACTTTTAGCCATTTACAGGCAGGTGTTAACCATTGACAGGGCGCACCGCTGTTACAATGCACAACATCAATGTTCCAGCGACGAATAAGGCGCTTAGTCGTGGCCAATTGATTAGCCCACCCACTTACATTCCAGCGAGGTTTGGTCCAATAACCCAGACAAACAAGAGGTTCGTAACAAACATCGTCAACATAATCGCGAGCGCTAGTAGCAAGCAGTGAGCTATTACACCACAGGTAAATTTTATACCCACTTTGCTTTGCTTCGCGCAGCACATCGAGAAGGACAATTTCACTACCACGAATCCAATCTTGTCCATAGTGAACATAAAGAATGGCAGGCTTGTTATTTGCAATCGACATAAACACCTCAACATCAAGTGGCTCGTTGCTGTTTACATCACAACCGCGTGAGCAGCGGCGACGTTCCAGCCGTTAGCATTGATATTGCAATCAACAGACCAACCACAAGGGTAAAATAAAACCATTAAAGACAGTGAGTTACAAAAAATTCCGTTTTCGATATGAACTTACTTCTGCTTGCTCTTCGCATTTTGCAAATAGAATTGAGAAGCGTCTTTCTCTTCTGTAGCCCAACGTTTTTCGCAAAACTTCTTAAGTGCGATAACTAACGCTACTTGCAAATAAATTGGCCAGATAAAGCCTTGAGTAAGAAATGTTCCTGAGATGATAAAACCTGCGACACCGGCTGGTGCAGCATTGACGGCAATGCGCACACCAGGGGCTAAATTATCAAGCTTCCCGCTGGTGAGTAAACGCCAGCTTGCAGTAAATGTAGTGGCAATGAGAGCAATAAAAATACCCAGACCGACAAAGCCTGTTTCCGCTAACACACCAAACCAAGTAGAGTGAACGGCATGGTTTAAACCGTCCCAATGATTGCTATAGAAAAAGTAATTGTAGTAAAAGTTACTTAAGCCAACGCCCCAGATAGGGTTGTCCAAAGCCATGTTCCATGCTGCTTCCCAAGCATATAGCCTGCCCATCGCAGAAGCGTCTATCCCCTCTTCTGCTGCACCGCCTGAGGCGCGTTCGCTAATACCCGCCGCCGCAAATAGCAAGATAAGCCCGATACTACCAGCAACCCCGAGCAATACTTTCGACTTCACACGGTTGTATGCAAATAGGCCAACTACCGCGACAAGGCCAAGTAAGCCACCGCGGCTTTGAGTAGCAAGTATCGCGAAAACCAAAACAAAAAAGACGGCAGCACCAAGGAAGCGCTCAAATCGACCACAGCCCTTTTCAAACATGGTACTAACGGCAAATGCGATAGGGTAAAGCAGCACAAGTGCTAAATCATTTGGATCGCCCAGTAAAGAACCGATATCTCGACCGATAGTGACCCTAGTACCTTCAACCAGCCCTATGCCATTTACTTTGTTCAAAAGTGCAACTATGCCAACACACCCTCCTGCAATTAAATAAACTCGACAGGCACTAACAAAGTGCTCTTCTTCCCTCATCATCCATGCGATAACTAAGGTCATCAAAATGACTTTGCTGTACGTGCCTGACCATGATTTCATCGTGACACCAAAGTTAGCAGCTAGTGGCATGGTCAAGGTAACCAGTAAAAAGAATGCTATCAGTAGCGTGAATTGCTTGCTCCAAAATGGCGCTAAGTTTTGCAGTATCGTCAATCGTAAAAAGGTAACAAGCAACACCCCTAATGCCAGCAGCTGCGGCAGTTTTAATGGTGACAGCATGGGGAATACTTCGTGTATTCTGAAAAACGAAAAGACGACAAATGCCAGAACGACATAAAAAGAAAAACGGACAACGCCCCAAATCGCAAAAGGTACTAGGCCAACAGCAAGTAAAGTAATTGGGTGTGGAAACACGTAAAGCGCCACGCCAATTAAGCCAAGGAACGCGATGTAAACGCCAATATTCATGGCGCTTAAATATCCCACAGGGCGTATCCCATCAGTTCCCGGCCCGATATTGTTGATCATAGCGCCACCTCAATATACTGCCCTAAGTACGTGGCAATAAAGGCGAAACCTAGCGCAGAGCTTAAGTAGCCATATTGATAAGGCAGTTTAAGACGGCGCTGGCTAATCACGTAAAACAGCAATAAGCGCACTGCATAGGCAATGACTAGCGCATAGATAGCACCATCAATAAAGTAGCTTGGCACCCATATCATCAGCAGCACTGCACCAACAACTGACGAGAATACGTTGATATGCATTTGGGTGTAGCTCGACTTATCCACATAACAACCCAAATTTAGTAATTCAGCAATTAACTTAAGTAACGTACACAGCAGCAACAGCGGTAAAATGCTAGCGGCACCGTGATAGCTCTCAGGCGTAAGCCAAGTAATTAAAGTCGGACCTACAAGTCCTAACCCACCGCACATAACCACCGCAAGGGATGCCCCAATCATGGCAAAATGCGCATTCACCTTTAAGCCATTTTGCTCACTTAAAACACTGAAACGCTTCGGATACCACCACAATGTAAACGGTTGAATAAGCAGGATAGGTACAAGTGCGAATTTCATTGCAATCGCGTATAGCGCAACATCATCAGCACCAAAGTATTCGGCAAGCAACCAGCGATCCATACCCGCTAAAGCAAAAGATGCGATGCCTGCGACAAAGATTGGCCAGCCATATTTAAGAATGTCTTTCAGGCTTGCGACAGAAAAATGAAGGCCTGTTTCTTTAGCCTGAAGATGACCAAGATAAATAGCCACTACCACAGTCGAAATAGCTGTAGATGCGAGAACACTAATGATACCCCAACCTTGGGTGAAGCCATAAAACGTTAGCAGTACTTGAAGAACAACTTTCACCATAGTTACGGTGAAAAATAGTCGTGCCCGACCAGTAAATCTCAACCAAGCCAAAGGAACATTAAGTACGCTACCTACTGCTAGCGCAATGCCCATCAATAATACTTCGTCGTGACTAATCCCTTCCGGTAACAAGGCTGCGACCTTAGTGCTAAATAAAAGGAATATCACCAAGGCAAACACACCGATAACAAATGCCAGCAACAGACACTGTCCCGCTTGCTTCTTCTGCTCTTGGTCTTTTTTAGCGAGCCCGACAAAGCGATAAAGCGCTTCAACCAAACCAAAGCCTAAGAAAATTGAAATAACGTTAGCGAATACCACTAACACCTCTAAACGACCGTAGTCATTAGGTGTTAGATAGTGGGTGTATACCGGTAACATGATTAGCGATATACCTTTCATCAAAAAGATGCCGACACCATAGTAGATGGAGTCGCTGAACAAACTTTTAATTCGACGACTAAGCATGACCAGCTCCTTTGTGCATGTCTCCTATCGCATGTTGGTAAACGCGATAGATTTTAGGTAATACAGCACTAGTTGAAAACTTATCTCGGATGACTTGTTTCGCATTATTCGACAGCATGGTTAAGTAACCAGCCTGCAAACACAATACTTGATTCAGTTGACTAGCAAAGGCATTGGCAGAGTGCTCTTCGACAATCCAGCCGTTAGTGTTGTGTTTGATCAAGCTAGGTAGGCCACCGACCTGAAAACTAACTACAGGAATACCACGGCTCATTGCCTCTAGAGCGACTAAGGGTAAACCTTCGGCACGACTGGTAATACACAATAATTTGATATCCGACCAATAATCAGACATAGAGGCGACTTGCCCCATCATAGTGACGTTGTCAGGCTTTTCAGAAAGCAATTCTTCACGCATAGGTCCATCGCCATACATGGTAAATAAACCGTCTGGCAACTGCTTAGCCACATCCGTGAAAATATCTGGGCCTTTCTCAACACTTAAACGGCCAACAAAGGCAATTTGATGCTGACGCTGATAGTTATATTCTTGCGCTACGGGCTCAACAAAATTTTGAATAAGGGAGCTTTTGCCAGACAGCGCATTGGCAATTTCTTGAGATACACTAATACTCTTGCCTAGGCCAGCAGAAAAAATATCTAACCAGCGGTAACACTGCATTTTCAAACTTCCCTTTTCCCCTGCGTGATATGTAGAGACGACAGGTTTACCCAAGAGTCGACAAACGATTCGACCCAAGATGCCAGCCTTGTAACCATGGGTATGGACCAAATCGCAAGGAATATGCTTAAGAAGTTGGTAAAAGCTTAATACGCGGCCATTAAGCTTACATAAATTAACATTAGGAATGACGCCGCTTTCAAAAACAGGGTGTTTACCGTAGTTGTTCATCAATACGACAGTAACGCCATGTCCGTCAGCGGCTAGGCCATTTGCTAGGTTTGCGACATGCGTTTCGATGCCACCAAAATTGCGGCTATCAAGCAATAACATTATGTGAAGTTGGCGTTTTGACATTTCAGGCACCTTTCTACAACCGTAATATTTGAGACAAAGCAAATTAGCTTTTCCCATTTACGGTTGCACAAAGTGAACCAACAAAATATAAATTACATTTCAATGACTTAACAATTAAGAAGAGACACTAAAATTGCAAAAAGCAAAGCGTTATTGTCAGAATGCAAAAGTCACTCTTTTAGATAAAAAAAGCAGGAACCCAGAACATTTCGTAGGGAGAGAACTAATAAAAGTAAATACTCTCTTCAGAGCGGTATATATAATCATCAATAAAATGATTATCTTGTAAGTCCTTTATTACCGTCCATGTCACCATGCGAGAAAGCATGATTTGTTTTTTCTTCTGGTACGCTTCAGACAGAACAAGTAACCCCACCACCAGAGATAGCTTATCTTTTTCATCAATTGAACTGCGATTGTCATGAAGCGTTTTTAAAATATAGGTTTGGATGAGTCCTTTGTAAGATTGGTTTTCGTAAATTTGAATTGCTAGTGCTGTGTTTTTCTTACTTTTAAAAGCACCCTTCGCCATGCCACTCGCCAATTCAGTTGGCGCCTGAATGAGTGCATCGATGTATTGATACGCATAAAGCGTATTATTATTTTCACCATCAAACGCCATTAGCGCCTGTGTAAGCAGTTTATTTGGACATGTATCTGAAATCTCATTTAATAGTCGAGACAGCTCGTTGGTTTCCTCCATCGCGGTATCGTATAGATGGATTAAATATGGATAGATAGCGTCATGGCATCGATTAGCAGAATCAATGTTTTCTATGATGAACTCTCCAACAGCTCGAAAATCTTGCGCATTCGCTTTATGCGTCATGGCAACCAACTGGAATAAGTTGTCGTATTGTTCATTTTGAAATTCAGCAACAATTTTAGGTACTTGCGTCGAAATGACTACGCCTTCGGCATGTGTGCTCAGAGATAACGTGCTTAGAGATAAAGTGCTCAGTGATAAAGCACATAGTGGTAGTGAGCAAGCAATCGCCAGCATCTTCCTTAATAATTTACACATAAAAATCCTTTTAAATACACCTATTGCCCGAGCGGATATGCTTAACCTCTAAAGCCTTGCTAAAGCCTTGCCAAAGTCTTACCTAAGCATTGCAAAGGCTTAGCTTTCACTACCGAGTATTAACATTTAGTAGCGATAAACTCCTGCTCAGCAGAGCCTATTTACATATTAATATTTACCTAAGACTCCCAAGCTTGTTTCTTGCGATAAATCGTTGAAGGGCTTACGTCTAACAATGCAGCTGCTTTTGGAATATTGCCGTCACATAAGTTAATCGCTTGCTCAATCGCCGTCCGTTCAACTTGTGCCAACGGAATGATATTAAACTCATTATCTGAAGACTGAGTAGTTTCCGTTTGGGTAACATCTGCAAGTTGCCCACTTTGTGGCGCAACAGATTCAGTGAAGCTTTGGTTGTCATCAGCCTTACCAGCTTCTAAATGTGCAGTTAAATGTGCTCCAACCTGATTAACTGGCGCAGGAAACATCTCTGGCATCACTTCTTCGCCGCTATTTAGAACAACCAAATTACGCACGACATTTTCAAGCTCGCGGACTTTGCCCGGCCAAGAATAAGACAACATTAATTGCTCCGCTGCTTTATTGAAACGCTTAAAGTTTTTCGTTTCTTCTTTGCTTATAACGGTTAGGAACTGGCTTGCTATCTCTACGATATCTTTACCGCGCTCCCTTAGCGGTGGTAAGGCAATTGGAATAACATGTAAGCGATAATATAAATCTTCGCGAAAGCGACCTTCCCTCACTTCAGCAAGAGGATCTCGGTTTGTTGCACAAACAAAACGTACATTAACCTTTTCTTGTTTACTTGAGCCTACTTTTTGAAAAGTACCAGACTGAATAAAACGTAAAATTTTGCTCTGTAAATCTAAGTCCATTTCACAGAGTTCGTCCAAGAACAAAGTACCACCATCAGCAAGAGCTGAGGCACCTTGACGTTCACTTAGCGCCCCAGTAAAGGCTCCCTTTACATGGCCAAAAATCTCACTTTCCATTAGGTCTTTAGGAATAGCTGCACAGTTCAGGGCGATAAATGGTGCTTCTTTTCGAGGGCTAAGTTGATGAACTGCTTCAGCACACAACTCTTTACCAGTTCCGCTTTCCCCTGTAATAAATACCGTAGCAGTACTTGGCGCTGCACTTTCGATAATGCGATATACCCCTTGCATCGCCATTGATGAGCCAATGAAGCCGCAAAAACCATCGCGTTCAAACTGCTCACGGTACTCATCGATGATTTGTGTCATCTGCTGAGTTTTCACAGCATTACGCAAAGTAATCAGTAAACGCTTGTGTTCAACAGGCTTGCTAATAAAATCGAATGCACCATATTTCATGGCATCTACAGCAACATCTACAGAGCCATGTGCAGTCAAAATAACAACCGTAATAGGTAGCTGTTGTTTGTGGATGTACTTAAGAATATCCATGCCTTCCATGTCAGGCAGATTGAGATCCAACAACACAATTCGAGGACACTGCGTATTGATAATATCGAGAGCGTTTTGGCCATTGCCAGCCATAAACAATTCGTAAGGTTCTTTCGCTAAAAAGCCAGCATAAATAGCAGACAACGTAGGGCTGTCTTCAACTAAAAGTACTTGCGTGTTTTCCATAAAATAGTTAATCCATGCAATTACAAAGCGTTACAGAAAGGCTAATTGAGATTAGCTAGTCTCCAAAGTAACATTTCTTTTAACTTTTTCTAAGTGTTTTCTCTTTATTCTGAATCACTAGCACAGTAACATCATCTTCAACGTCACTACAAAGCTCAGTGAAGATATTCTCCACTCGCTGAATACCTTCTTCAAGGCTACCACTATGGCCATCGCCTGTACTCCCTTTTATACAGAGCTCTTGACCAACACGAGTAAGTAGAACGTCGCGTTGCTCCCTCGCCGTACAGGCATCAAAAAAACCGTCAGTACAAAGCAATAATCGTTCGTTATCTTGTAGCAGCAAGCGGTGAGTTTGATAATCTGTATCTTGCACCACACCAGGAAGTGCGCCTTTTAGCTCAAGAGTTTGCCAGTCCACAGAATACTTGCTGTGTTCCTGTGAATATGACGAAGAGAAAAGAATAGGTGCCGGATGCCCTGCGCACACTAGCTCTATATGCTCACTGCTAACAACAGCGCCTACGCAAGTAATCAGCGTCTTACTCAGTACGGGATCAGTGAGTAATTGATTAGATAAAGCAGTCATTAACGATGACAAACTAATCGATTTATGAGTACCAATTAATCCAGAAAAAAAGCCGCTAAACGCATGGGCAAATAACGTCGACTCAACATTGTGCCCCATCACATCGGCAAGAATAATGAGGGTTTTGTCTCCCATCTGGCGATGATAAATGAAATCCCCTCCCGTATTGGCTGGCGAAATCGTAAAGTAGTCTGCTTGATAGTTATCGAGTTCAGGCAAACGCTCCGGCAACAAGTTCGCCGTAAGCATTTCTTTCTCTCGTTTTGCAAGTTGCTGATAACGACTTAACGCTCGTTCAACGGCCATAATAAGCTTTTGCTTGTTAACAGGCTTAGTGAGGTAATTATCGATACCTAAAGAATTAGCTAGCATTTCCGTGTCGCTATCATCTTGCGCGGTCAAAAAAATAAAGGGAACATGAGCCAAACTCTGATTTTCAGAAAGTTTTTTCTTCAATGTCAGTCCGTCAATCACTGGCATTGATATATCAGAAATAACTAAATCAATTACTTGCCCTTGGTGCTCTTGCAAAAATGCTTGGCCATTCTCAAAGCTAACGATGTGATAGCTATCGGGCAGATATGCAGCAACAAGTTCACGCATCATGGGCTCATCTTCAACGATGGCGACCGTCACCTGCTTATTAACCTGCTCTGGCGCTTCGATTGAAAAGCTGAACTGATTAAACCTCACACTAATGCCATCACTGCTATTACCGCCAACAGTAGCAGGCTCATTCATCTTTGCTTTGTATTGGCAATGAGGAAATAACTGGAAAACAATACCTAATCCCATGCCAGATTCTGCAAAAGTGAACTTACTAGCGTTCTCTCTGTGTTGCGTAAAGCCTTCAAATGGGGAACCATTGTCACGCAATTGGAAGCAAAGATGATCACCACTTTTCCTTACGAGTAAGTCGATGACGCTCGCTTTACACTCAGCGTGTTTAATCAAGTTCGTCAGCACCTCTGTTAAGGCAAGCTGCGCTTGGCTAATGACGGTTGTGCTGACATTAAATTTTGAGAGTAATTGCGATATCGCTGTTCTCAAGCGCTTACTTTCGTCTAGCGACGGCGTAAGCGATATCGACAAAAGCTTTATCGGCGCAATCAAGTGTTCGGCAGCTTGCTGCAGCTCAGGCTGGTTTGATATGGCGGTCATCTGTTCCATCTTATCGCCTTAAACCTAGATACTCGGCTTGTATAGATTATGAGATTTAAGCGCATCTAATGAAGCGGCACTTAATGCCCCCACTTCAGCAACAAGCTCCGATACTCGATGTGATTCGCGTTGACGGCAGGCAGCTTCCAACGCCTTGGCTCGTTCTCCTAATCTCACCGCACCGACACTCGCCGCACTACTTTTTATGGCGTGTGCCTCTTTCTCTATTTGCTCAAGATCATCGACAAGAGTAGCCTGCTGAACCTGAGATATACGTCGCTCAGTCTCACTAATAAAAAGTTCTAACACCCGTTGGAAAATTTCTTCACCAGTATCTTCTAACAATTGCTCAACGACTTTTTCATCCAACACATTCCGATCAGTTTTTTGCGGATCACCCGTTTTGGCTTCTGCGTCGGCTTCAGCATCTGTTATTGCTGGCAATGAATCCGACAAATCTTCTTCGAAAAATTTGTGGAGTTTTGCCAACAGTTCGGGCTTACTAATGGGCTTTTCAACAAATTCATTCATACCGGCATCGAAACAATGTTGCCTATCATCTTTAGTCACGTTAGCTGTCATCGCCCAAATAGGGATACTGGCGATTTCCGATGTTTTATCCCTGATAATTCTGGTGGCTTGTGCGCCATCCATAATAGGCATCGATAAATCCATTAAAATTAGTTGATATGCGTTTCTCTCAGCAAGCTCTACCGCAGCTAAGCCGTTGTCTGCAATGTCGATTTGATAGCCAGCGCGCTCCAGCATGGTTTTAATAACGAGTTGGTTCGGTAAGCTATCTTCAGCCACTAATATTCGCTGACCTTCACCTGACTGCTCAAATACTTCAGCTTGATTGCTTTGATTGCGAGTAGGTTGTTCTCCTAGCACCATATTGATTAATTCTTTGTGACTTATATAGCAATGCTGATTAAATCCTGGTTCATAGGCATGGCGGCTGCTTGGGGTTTGGCTTTCTCCCTCAAATAAGCGAATTTCGGTTTGCTCACTATTGTCTCTTACGCAGTTTACGTCGCAATTCCACATATGAAGCTGTTTACTCAATGCCTCTTCACAAAATGCACTTACATTGCAGAGCTCTGCGCGCTTCGTGCTAACTCTTGCGTCTTCCAACAGTGCACCAGAAACTAGTGGCTCAGAAAAATAGCTGTGTGGAATAGCGACGAGGAAACTACTACCCCACCCCTCTTTAGAGCCAACCCGAACTTCGCCTCCCATCAGTTCAGTCTATTGTTTGGTGATCGCTAGGCCGAGCCCTGTACCTTCAAATTGACGCTTGTATGAAGAATCTGCCTGCACAAACTTGCTAAAAAGTTTTGGAATATCTTCATTCTTTATGCCGATGCCCGTATCTTTTACTTCAAAATGGATTTGGTTTTCATTGGCGTAGACGCTTACCTCGACACCACCACTATGTGTAAACTTGATAGCATTGGCGATTAAGTTGATGAGCACTTGTTTGATACGCTGCTCGTCAAGTAACAGTTGGGTTGATAGTCGTGGAGAAATGGTAAACATCAAGCCTATTTGTTTTTCTTTAACTCGTTCAATAAACAATGCGTGAAGATAAGATAGTAAGTCGAGTGTGCTAAATTCACTGACTTGTAAACTCAGTTTACCCGCCTCAATTTTAGAAAAATCGAGGACATCATTCACTAAACTAGACAATGATTTACCCGCAGTTAACGCATTGTTTAACAGTGCTTTTTGCTCATCGTCTAACGGAGTTGACGATAACAACTCCATTGAACCAAGCATGGCGTTCATCGGGGTGCGAATTTCGTGGCTCATCACCGCTAAAAAATTACTTTTTTCTTTCGAACCAGAATCTGCCAACAGTTTCGCTTGCTCTAACTCTTGATACAGGTGGTTGACGCGAGTGCGCATTAAATTACGGGTTTGAATCGCCTGATTGATGGTCATCACCAAGTGTTCAGGCTCCCAGGGTTTTTCTAGAAAACTCCAAATACGCCCTTTATTTACCGCAGTCATGACTAAATCAGAATCGGCATTTCCCGTGAGCATAATGCGAATTGTTTCAGGATAGTTTTCTGCTACGTTAGAGAGAAACTCGATACCGTCCATCTGCGGCATACGCATATCAGACACCACAATATCGATATTCTCTTTGACGATAAGTTCGAGTGCTTCTATCGGGTTCGACACAAAAAAGAATCGCGCAGGTAGCTTGCGCGTCACACGCTTTATCGCAGCTAGAATAGCCTGTTCATCATCGACGAAAAGTACACTGACTTGACCTAAGTTGGTTTGTATTCTCACAAAAATTCTCTTTACGTAGATACTTTTAGTATAACCATTTGTGACAACTTAGTTCTAAGCTTTGTCATTAATTTCGGCATAAAACGATCTAGTTTCTTCGTTTCTCGAACAAGCTCAGATAGCAACGAAGGATTCAAATAATCATTCATCACAGTGCCGACAATATTCACTTGTCGTGCAACCAGCTTATTCATGCCTTCTTCAATAAGGTTTGCAGGTGTTTGTCCTGCAGCAACAACAAGGACAGTGCCTTCACAAGCCTGACAAACTGACTCAGCAGGAATATTGTGTTGATTCAACATCGCCAGTGCAGCAGTATCAAACACGACACAATCAAATGTCGTTAACCACTCGTTTATGGCACCTTGAAGCAAAGATAGCTCTCGGTATTTAGCAATCACATTAACATCAGTAGGTACCGATAGCACACATGCACTGCCGCCGGTAAGCGATGTCATTTGTGGTTTTCGACTATTTGGTGCGCCAGCAGACTTTTGTGGGGTTTGAATTGGTTGTTCATCCAGTGCCTCAGTGTGCATGCCCGCAACCTGTTCCGACGTTTTACCCGACGCCTGCGCAGCGCTTGAGCCATCAGCTTTGTGTTGTTGAGCTATTTGTTGTTCTTTAGCGTTCAGCCCATCTAGTTTACGTTTAAGTGCTGGATTAAAAGTATTCATTTCCACCAATAGTACTTTCTTACCTGCGGCTTCAGCACGTTTGACCAAGGCTTCTGCCATCATAGTTTTGCCCTCAACGGGTGCCGCAGAGGTAATCGCTATGGTACGATAACCAGCACCAAGTGTGCAGCCATAGACACTTTCTACTTCGCTGTAATGAATAGGTAATTCGTTCATAATTAACCTCCTGCTAGGGCAACAAGTGATGCTATGCTAACCATGTCTTTAACGTGACCGATAAATACATTCCAGTCACTGTTTGCCACATCGGGCACAAATACTGTGTCACCTGTGCGAATCAGCGGTAAACGATTAAAGTTCGGCTTTTCGATAAAGGCTTCTAAATCAAATTCTTGGCTTTGATTGTTGGTGGCATTTGCCTTTGAAATATTCACCACCATGATTTTTTCTAAGTGTGCATTGTCGGTTGGGCCACCCGCTTCAGCCAGTAAATCTAGCACCGTCATTTCTTCGCTAAAGGTATAACGACCTGGGTTTGCAACTGCGCCAATAATACGTACTGTTTGTTCTTTCTTTTTATCAAGCCAAGCTTTGTCGCGCTGTGGCACATAAATCGTATCGCCCGCTTTAATCTCCGGTAACAAGGTTTCATCACCTGTCTCGAAGTAAAGTCCTAAATCAACACTGGTAACTTTCGTGCCAAAGCCATTGCGGTGCGTCACTTTAATATCGTGAATATCGGCGTCGATATTCGGACCATCTGCGGCCGAAATAATATCGAGGAAGTGCAACTTGTTGTCGAAAGCGTAGCGGCCTGGCTGACCTACTTGACCGAAAACATAAATCGCAGACTCTTGAGGTTGTCTTAACCAGCGTGCCTTGTTATCAATTACATCTCTAGGTTTCTCTGGCACGATTATGGTATCGCCTGCCGCAACATCGGGTAGTAGTGAAAAGTCTCCACCGTCTGAGATAAATGCGGCGAGATTAAAAGCCTTTTCGCGAGTAGCTTTACCAGCCTTCAACACCTGAATTTGAGAAATATCAGCATCCTGTGTCGGACCACCAGCATGCGCTAAAATATCTAGAAATGACATCTCATCGCCCCACTCATAGCGACCTGGTTTTATAACTGCGCCTATCACACGAATCGCTCTGTCAGGCGTAATTTTCAACCACGACTTCTCGTTCATATCGGTTTTTTCAGGGACAAAGATAGCGTCGCCTGGTGCAATCACGGGTACTTGGACACTGCCTAATCCTTCGGTATAGGCTTGTAAATCAAAAGCATCAACTTCACCATTGCTGCGAATAATACGTACTTGGCGAGACTCGGCAAAACGCGTTGGACCACCCGCATTGGCTAAAATATCAAAAAATTCAGTGCCATCTTGTGCTTCATATGCGCCTGGCTTAAATACTTCACCCATCACATAGATAGTGCGCATACCTGTTTGGATGCCCTCTTCTTGGATTGGCACAAACAGGGTAGAGCCAGCAGTTATTTTTGGCATTTTGCTAGAATCACCCGTATCTAAGTAGTGTTTTAAGTCGAATAGCGTTGGCTCACCGTCATTAATAAGACGAATATGTTCAACACCCGCATAACGAGTTACACCACCCGCACGCATCAACATATCAACAAGCGTATTGCCCGGCTTATAAGAAAAAACGCCTGGTTTTAGAACTTCACCGAATACTTTGATCGCTGTTTCCGCTTCAGCTCCATCGCCACTTGCTGATAAGGTTGCAGCATCAAAGTCCATTTGTACGTTGCCAATCAATGGCGACGCAGGCACGAAAATTACGTCTAGTGGTAATAATTTAGGCAGAATAGAAAAGTTACCCGTATCTAAGTACTTTTTGTAGTCAAATGGCATAATGTCGCCGTTGCGGTTAATTTGCATTTTATCTAGCTGAGCACCCGCATTCGCACCGCCTGCTTGCTGCAACGCCATTTGAATATTGCCGTCTGCCGGAAGGTCGATAAGACCAGGCTTTTTCACATAACCCAAGACTTTAATAGGTAAGCGTCGTTCAATGCGATTGATACTGAAATCATCAATCGCACGAAACTCTTCAGCAAGTACCGACTTTAAGAAGAAAGTCGCATCTTCAATACTTAATTTCGCGACACTGACTTGACCAACTTCAGGTAAAACAATATTGCCCTCACGGTTAACTTGAAAGTTTTGTTCGAACTCAATTTCACCAGGCACGTTAAGCTTTAACACATCACCTGGACGAAGTGTTTCATCAGTATCAACTGTCGCTGCTTGAGAGACCAATTGAGTATTGATTAGCAAGAAAAATACGATGAAAGTTCTAATTAACTTATTCATAACTCGCCTCCGGTGATTGTTGGGCAATACGTGTGTCTAATGTTAAGTACAAGGTGGTGTAGCGATTAAATACAGCTTGCCCCGTTTTAAATTCTGATACCCTTGGAGCATTTTCGCCTAAGGCTTCATAACCAATGCGTGTTGCTTCAATGCCACGTTCTGTAAAGTAGCTAAACAAGTTTTGAGCGCGTTTTTCACTAAGTATTAAGTTGTATTCGTTTGTGCCTTTGCTATCTGCATGCCCAGCAATAAACAAAGTCGATGCTGGGTAGTCCATCATTAACGTCACTAAGCGATCAAGCGCTGGATAGTAGATAGGCTTGATCGTTTCTTGATCAAAGTCGTGCAAGGTTTCTGTGATGATGGTATGTGGCGCTGGTGCAATCGGTTTAGCCAAAGTTGTATCAGCGTAAACAGCAGCTGCAGTATCAGTTTTAACAACAGACTCTTCATGTGCTTGGCATTGCTGGTAATCACCTGAGCGATACCAGTCACGCAGTACGACCGTTCTGTTTGACTGAGCGCAACCAAACTTACCATCAAGATAGTTGTGAATGCAGTATATTTTACGTACTTGTCGATCAAACTTCGTCAGCGTAATAAACGCGTCGTTATACATGTGACCAAAGAACTCTTGTTCTGTTTGGTTGTATAAGCTGTGAGCAATTTCTACCTGTCCCGCCACGCAGTTTTCCATGTTTTGAGCCGTCAGTGAAAGCAGCTCTAATTTTGCTGCCTCTAAGTAACGTTCTACCACTGATTTATTTAGTTCTTTGGCTTGCTCGAACTCTGCTGAATGACCTTCTACAGATGAGCTACAGCCGTTCAATAAACTTGCGCCTGCAGTCATTGCAATAGCAAGTAGGCTTGGACGAAGTGATGATACAAGTAACGACATACTAAACCGCCTTATCAACCATATGTTGTGCAATGTAATTGTCTAAATTGTCAAAGCAGTTGATAGTGCGACTTAACAACAACATATCGAATAACTCTTTCGGCTGTTGGTTTAAGCCCACAACAGAAACTAGTTTGCCTTTTGCTACCATGCGCTTGTATAAAAACACGATAGCGCCAATACCAGATGAGTCGATAAAATTAACTTCTTGCAAATCAATCACGATATCTGACGATAACTGGCTATAACTCTCTAAGTCATCTCTCATGTGACTTACCGCATCTGCGTCTAAGTCTTCAAACAGTTTGACCACGACATTATTTTGTAAGCTATATGATTCGTTTAACATAAACACCTCAGCTCTTTATTGGGTTCACGTTAACCATTGCAATCGGCAAGCCAAAACATAAAACCATAAATTACAGTAACTTATGGATTTACGAATTTTATAAAAACTAGAATTACGCGAATTGAGTTGCAGTTTGCAAATAGCGAATTCGCAAACAGAGTGCTGCTGATAATGAGCCTATCGACATCGATAGCATAGTAAGAAGGATTGATTAATCAGATACGCTTAAACTTGGGTAAATGAGTTATACCAACAGCATTAAATATTTAATCTATTCAGGGCTGCGTCAGGGAGGTTAGAACAAAGCAAAGTGATGACGTTGTAGTGGTTCTCCAACAAAGAAGTTTGTGAAGTTATCACTTTCCTGACGAGCTCCCAAGGGCAAGTTGAAAAGGCTTGTATGCTGCGTTGCTGATTTTGATAAGGGAACCACATGGATGTGGTGAATTAGGACAACGCAGGACGCAGTTGTCAAGAATAGCCATTACCTGCAATCAGCGCTTTGCCTCTAAGCCGTTTAATTCTCGCTGAATGGTCAAATATTTATTGCTGTTGCTATTGTTACGGTTGAAATAACTCGGTTAAGTAAGCTTTTAACGCAGCCGCCTGATGACGACCATTTTCGTCAGCACCTATTGGAGCATGCAACGCAGGTTCAAGTGCTGGTGGTAAGCTATCGCTCAAATTATTGACAGCTGGATTACAAATTAAACTGGTGATCGTGTGCCTGATCCCTAACTTCTTCAAGTGTTGGACGTTATTGGTGAGCTCTTTAACATAGTTATCTTGGGCATAGTTATCTTGAGCATGGTTGCCTTGAACATAGTTACTTTGGGCATCGACTTCACCGTCTTGTGCCTGTTCTTCAAATTCAGGCTTCACGTTGCTAATAAAATATATCGCTAACTCAGATCGAGCATTAATGGCTTCAATCAATCCTCGTGTAAGCAGGCTTGGCATAACACTCGTAAAAAAGCTCCCCGGTCCAATTAACAAAACGTCCGTTTTCGCAATCGCATCGATGATTTCTGGTGTAGTGTCTACTTCTGGTTCTAACCCAAGCTTTGCAATCCCCCCTTGGGCATATTCATCAACTTGCATTTCGCCAAACAACTTAATGCCATTTTCTAGCGTAGCGACAAGGTTAGTAACCTCGTCAGACATCGGGCAAATCTGTGCTTTGATATCTAGAAAATCGCTCATGACTTTGACACTGTCGGTTGGACGTATACATAAAGAATCCACCGCTAAACACATTAAGTTACCTAAGCTATGCCCTGTCAGATCGCCAGCGTGATCAAAACGATACTCAAACATTAGTGACTTAGTATCCGAGGGCCTTGTCAGTTTAGACAAACAATAACGAATGTCACCCCACGAAATCGTTTCCTTTTGTTCTCGTAACCTTCCTGTCGAACCACCATTATCTGTGGTGCAAACTATGCCAGTAATGTCGATATTATCTATCATTTTCAACACTGACAGCATGTGACCTAATCCGTGTCCGCCGCCAATACAAGTAACGTGTTTATTTGTCATATGCTTCTATTACTATGGTCTTATACTTATTGTCGTTCAAAAAGTCCTCTATGTTATTAATATCGTTTAACTTCACTTTGTCAAACATAAGACGGGTCGGCCTGACTTCGAATATAGTTTGTTCCGCATATAGCTGCTAACCACGCACAATTTCTTCTAAATACTGCTACTGACCACGACCAAGCACCATAATCATAATGGTTTTGAAAATGATATGAAGATCCATCGCTAACCACTTGCCTACACCTGTTAACGACATTGAGTAAGCAAAGTCATATGCGATTTTGCTACGCACATCATCAAGTGTTTTATCGTAGCCTTGATTCACTTGCGCTAGACCTGTGATACCTGGAATTACCTGATAAGTGCGCTCAACGTAAAGAGGGATATCCATCTCAAGCTTTTCTGCAATCTCTGGACGCTCTGGACGTGGGCCAATCAACGACATATCACCGCGAATAACATTAATAAATTGTGGTAACTCATCAAGGCGCACTTTACGTAGAAAGCGACCAATATCTGTTAATCTATCATCATTAGCTGAAGCCCAAACCGCACCTGTCTTATCTTCCGCATCGACACGCATAGTACGGAACTTAATCATGTCGAAGTGTGTGACTTTCTCTGGCGAAATCTTACCTACACGACGCTGTACGTAAAAGATAGGGCCTTTACTCGTCAACTTAATCAGTGCGCCAATGATGACAAATAATGGAAGTGTCATTAATAAACCTAACATTGCTAAGCTGAGGTCGAAAACACGTTTAGCAATAGCCACTTTTGGTGAAATAAATGCATACTGTTTCATAATAAACTCCTAAATTTTTGACCAAACTTTTCCTTGTAAACCCAGTACGTATTTCACTGAGCCTAATAACGCTACCCAATAACCATTCACTAAGTAGCAAAGTAATTTCAAAATCGATGAATTCAGTGAACAGCCACTCTTCGTCATCAAGTAAACACCGCCGTATAGCGCGACTTGCACAACCATTGATACTTGGAATATCCAGTTAAATTCAATTAAGTAGATGTTGCTGAAGAAAATAAATACTAAAAAGAATGGTACTAAAGCACGTAGCACTTTACCTGATGCAAAGTTGACCGCGTTCCAACCATACTTAGGGTTAAGCAATGGCATCAGCATTAACATTTGCTGAAAGTTACCAGCAGCAATGCGAAGACGACGCTTCATGTCTTGTTCTAGATTCACCTGTTCTAGCTCGATAGCGGCAACTCGTGCATCGTAGATTACACGGTAACCTTGCTTGATAACGTTCATTGGAATTAAGAAGTCATCATTAATTGTGTGCGCAGGAATTTCCTCGAAACATGCTTTACGAATAGCGTAAAACGCACCGTGAGCACCCAACACACTGCCAACTGAGCTTTCTTGCTGTCTTACTTTTCTTTGATACTGCCAGTATTTTTGCTCGCCTACAGTGCCATCTTTGGCAAAGCGGTAGCCTGCAGAAACAGCACCAACATCTGCATTGTTGAAGTGTGCATCTAACATTAGTAACGAGTTTACAGGTAGTAACGCAGACACATCACTGAACACGATATTTTCGAATTTAGCGCGAGCGATACCATCTTTTAATACGGCTACCTTGCCGCGATTTTGGTCAAAGTTAATAACCTGATAGTTAAGCTCGCTACAACCTAGCTCTTTTAAAGTATCTACTGCGATGCTGTAAGTATCATCTTTACAACCATCACAAAGTAAAACCAATTCAAATTGTTCACTTGGGTAGTCAAGGAAGCCTAGATTGCGAATTTTCTCAGCGATAAATTCCGCTTCGTTATAAGCCGGAATTACAATTGAAAAGTGGTTAAGTGCTTTATCTTCCTTACTCGACTGATACTTACGTTGAGTAATCTCTGGATTATCCGTCGTTTTACGTGATGCAATCGCACGTAACATTAGTGGGTAAATCACGTGGTGATAAATCACTAAAAAGCTCAACAAAAAGAATAAACTACTCATTAATAAGTACATTATAATTTCTCCCGTAAGCTAGGCTGCGTAAGTGCAATGTAACGTGAAATCATGTTTTTAATCGAACGCTCTCGTTTAACAAAGTCACGAGGTGCAATATCAATTTTTTCACTAAGTAAGCGCCATAAAGCCGCAGATAATTTTTGTGGATTGTTTGGCTCAACCAATTGGCCTGATTGCTGACATAGTGCTTCTCTACAACCACCAACGTCTGTTAGTACTACCGGCACGTTGCACGCTTGTGCTTCAAGCGGTGCAAGTGGAAGGCCTTCATTGTTTGATGACAAGCAAAACACATCCAGCAATTGATAAAAGCTCTGCATATCGTCAACATGGCCTAAGAAGAAAACACGTTGCGACAAACCCAATTTTTTTACCAAAGCCTGTAATTTCCCTTTAATACTGCCATCGCCAGCCAATAACAAACCAATGTCTTTTGGCAAGGTTTGCATTGCTTGAATAAGTACATGATGAGCTTTAACTGGCTCTAAACGTGCAGCACAACCTATGTAACGTAGATTTGTTGGCAAGCCAGCTGCAGCCAATAGTTCTGCTTTGTTTTCACCAGCTGGAGCAAACTTCTCAGCATCAATGCCGTTTGGAATAACGAATGGCTCAACAGCAGGCATTAAACGTTTAACTTGTTCAGCAACAAAGTTGGCGTCCGCGACAAACACAGGTTTGATCATCTTTAAGCACATTTCTTGTAATAGACGACGCTTCTGTTTGTTTAAATGCCAAGCGTCGTGTTCTGTGTGAATAATGCATTCAACGCCTGCTAATTTAGCTGCCGTGCCACCGTAAACTAGTGGACCAATATGATGCGTGTGCACATAAAGTGGATCTAGTTGGTTAAATAGCTCTGTAAGCTTGCTAACTAATTTTGGCTGCCAACCAGGCTTTTTATCTAGCACATGAATATTGTGGGCATGTTCGTGGTACTTACCTTTAATTTGTTGAAATGAGCAGCGCTCTAGCGATATCACATGAACATCGTAAAATTGTGACGCAGCACGTTGAAATTCCAAAGCGAAGTTTTCGATTCCACCAGGCTTTAAATGCTGCACGATATGGATGATAGTCGGTTTCATTATTTGTCTCCTGATACTTGTGATGCTTGAATTTGAATTACTTTTGGAATGCGCGTAATGGTTGGAACACGAGCAATCACTTCTAACTGGCGTCTTGCGCGAATCGAGGTATCAGCAATTTCAGCAAATAGTGCTAAACCACCACCTAACATCATGCCGCCAATTACCCCCGCCACTAGGAAGAACGCTAGTGGGAAGTTGTTAGGGATCATCGGGCGGTAAGGCTCATCGATAATTTTGATACGCTCTGGTTGCTCGAACTTACCTAATGCTCCCGTAATTTTTGCTTTCTCGAAACGTGCTAATAAATCGTCATAAAGAGTACGTTTAACGTTAAGGTCACGTTCTAGCTCTTGCAGCTGACGCTCCATATCACTAGTTGCCGCCAAAGAAGTTTGTAGTGTCTCAGCCTGCTGCTCGATAGATGCTAACTCTTGACGAATTTGCTCTACTTTGCCGTCAGCTAATTGCAACTCTTGAAGCTGCGATACCAATAGCAAACTTTGCTGGCTATCTAAATCGCCATCTTTCATTTTGTTCGCGACTTCCCATAAACGATTCAAGTTGGTTTCATCTATGGTGTAAGTCGTCTTACTTTGAATATTGCGCTCGTCTTCAAGCTGCGATAACTTGCGCATCGCAATTTGCACTTTGCTGTGTTTGTCTGTGTAGCGCGAACGTAAAATCGCTAACTCACTTTTCGTCTCAACAATGTTTTGCTCAATCTCACTCATTACAGGGTCAACCTGCGCCAAGCGTGTACGAATCGTTTTCTTTGCTGCAATGGCACCAGATAATTCAACTTTGCGCTGCTCGATTAAGTCCGTTAACTGGCCTAAGCGCGCAGTGTTTGCACTGTATAAACGCGGCAAGCTTTCAGCGTGTTCTTGTTTGAAATTAGCCAAGCGCGTTTCTGCTGCTTGTAGATCAGCTTTCTTTAGGGCAAGTTGCTGATTCAAGAATACTTCAGATGCGCTAATCGCCGACAACTCTGGCGCTAATAAACGCTCTAAGAAACGCTTTCTTACCGCTAATAAGATACCTTCAATATTTTCAGGGTTTTGCGAGCGGTACACTAGTTTCACTAAGTCTTTGCCCACCAGCTGAACACTTAATGCCGACGATACATTCTTAACGAATTGCTCTTGCTCAAATGGCGTAGACGCTTCTGTTAATGCACCTAAGTCTTCACCAACATTCAATAACATGTGACGGCTGTGCAATAACGTGCCTAGCGCCGCAATTCGGTTCTCTAAATCAGTCGACACTGATAAGTCTTCTAAAAATGGGTTCATCTTGGCGCTTTCTTGTACCAAAATCGTGGTATGCGTTTGCCAGTTGCGCGGTGTAATAAAGTTAATCACCGCAGCGATAATCGGTAATACCAACATTGGAATGACGATTAAGTAACGACGACGCCAAATCGCAGCAAGAATTAAATGAACGTTAACAATCACAGATGTGTTCATGCCTTGCCTCCTTGCGATTCATTGAAAGCCAAAGACTCACTAACGATTTGTAGTGTGTCATCCATTTGTGATGGCTGAAAAACAATGCGTAATGCACATCTTTCTCTATCAGCAATTGCTTGTAATGCAGCTACACGCTTTTGTGTTAATGACAGTTGTAACCACAAAGACGGCGCTTTAGCTGGTGCGACATTTACCGTAATTTCACGAGCAGGTACGCGGAATAAATGCGTAATTCTCATTTTATCGATTGCCGTTAAATCGGCCTGGTTGTTTTGATACACAAAGGCATAGGTTTGCGTTTTAGGTGGCTGCAAAGCACGCAATGAGTGAATGGTGTCTAGCAACTGCTTGTTTACGACAGGCTTTGCATTGGCGTTAGTTTCATCTTTCGACAAAGCATTAACCAGCAACGTTGTTGCACAACCTGATAAGTTGCAAACAACAAGCAGTAACATCAATGTAATGGCTAACTTTTTCATCAACTCTCTACCTAACGCTTCCTTTGTTAACCGTGACATGGTTAACGATTCCAGTTAGTTAAAGGGCTTCAAGTTACGTACCACTTAACAAAAACAACATAAACCATTGATAAATAATGGGTTTACATAGAATTAACGAACGAGTCTCATCTTGAAAATCGCTGGTTGCTTTGCAAATTGCGAAATGCAAAAGCGGCTTGCGAATTAGAGGCTTTGTGGGTGAAGGTGTGCTGAGGCTTTAAATCTATGGGTTTAAAGCATTAATGGCTTTGATAGTTGCTGGCTCAACAAGCCAGTAGCTCAGAAAAACAAATGGCTTACGAAACAAGATAATTAAATAAATAGAGAAAACAAACTGAAGGGGTAAGCTTGTTTCCTCTGCACAGCTATTTAACTCTCCGAGTTACTTAACTACCTATTGTCATCTGACGTTATTGAGCCATCTGACTTTATTAGGCCATCTGGCTGCGTGCTGCGATTAAAAGCTAATTCGCCATGTCGCAGTGTCTTGGCCTTTCTGCCAGATAATATCGATAGGCTCTGCACCATTCTCCATTGGCCATACTTGTGCAAGCAATGACGCTTGAGACTCACTCAGCGATAACACAAACTCTTGATCTGCTTCGGTAACATGAGTGCGTAACATACAGCTGTCGTATTTCACCGTCATTGGATCAGACGCTTCATAATCACTACACACATTTACGTAATATTGCACACCTTTATATTCAGCTTTTTCAACAACCACTGTTAGCTCATAACTACCTGAAAACGTGAAATCAGGTGTAGTGGTTAAATCAGCAGTTACTTCTTCCTCTTCGTTGTTACCGCTTATTGCTACCGGCTCTGGTGCAGGTGCAACTGGTGCGCTGCTCTTGCTGTCTCCACCGCCGCCACCACACGCTGTCAATAAAACTGCTAATAAACTCGCCGTTAAACTTTTTGTGAATAAATCTTTCATTGGTCTTTCCCCCACGACTACTTGTAAATGTTTTGGCTGGTTGCACGACTCTCGCTGTACCAATCGGCAAATGATTTACCGCTAGTCTCAACAAAGTCTTTAAACTTCGGATAGGCTTGTAGTAAATCTGTACTCTCTAGTGGATGACTCCACTGTTTACCACCACCAGGGTTAATTGCTAGTGCCCAAGGTAAGCCACCTTCAGTTTGGAACGTGTAACCTGCGCCCAAGTCACTGCGATCTGCACCTAAGCCAAAGTAACCAGTGTCCATTTTCGATGTAGGGCGCTTGTTTTTCAGGTGAATTTCCATTGCACGACCCGGCTGATGAATTGTTTCACCATGGTAAGTTGCAGGTTCAGCAAAGATAAATGGGTTGAACGGTGCTTCAGGGAAGCTGCTACGAGCAATTGGCGTAATGAACGGTACTTTCACAGTGAACTTAAGTTTCGATGCACTCGCACAACCTGACTGCGTGTTGTAGTAACTACAGCCACCTGTCGCGACAAAGTACTCGCTTAAATCGTCAGAGATCATCAGCACAAGTTCATCAGTGCCTGATTCTACTACCGATGCTGATTGCACCACGCCATTGATTTCAAATTTCACTAGGCCGCTATTTACTTGGCTAGGTAATACATCATCAAGTTGAATCGCAAACCCATTTGAATATGCTGCACCGTAGGCTTTTAAATCACCTTCTAACTCCAACTGCGCTACTTGATTGTCTTGAGTTAGCAGCAAAGACGAGTTCTGCTTTACAACCACATCATTCATGTCGTAGTCGCCCATTTCAGGCCAGTTATCTTCGAACGCAAGATAGTAGGTGTTGTGTTTCAGCAATGTATAGCCTGGGTTAGTTATGTATACCGAGTAGTCTTCTACTTCGCCATCGGTAACGCCGCCATAAGCAATAATGCCAGGATCCACACTTAAACGAACGCGCGACCATGTATTGCCAGCTATTGCATCAATTGGCGTATCTACCATGAATACATGGCTTTCGTCAGACATGTAGTAATCAGTAACTAACTTTTCTAGCTCATCAAATTCACCGTTTTGGTTGAAATCCACCCAAATATTGACGTAACCGCTACCTGTTGTAGTGACTTGAATAAGACTACTCATTCCAGCGATTAGCGGCGTAATAAAAGCAACACCATCATCGTCGTTACTACCTGTTAAATCATCGCTAGACGGATAGGTATTGGCAGTGTATTCCGCATCAATTTTGCTACCCAAATAGTTGCTACCAATGCTATGACGCGCACCGTTGTTACTTAATGATGTGCGATATGAATCTGGTGCATCACCATAGTCGACGGTCGCAGGCTCGCTATCATCAACAATTGGAGCAATAGCACAGCGTGCACCGTCGTTATTGCCACTGCTAGGGCCATACGCGAAAAGTTCGGCGCTAGGCGAATTTGCCTCTACGTCGATAATAAATATATGACCATCGCTGTTGCGGCTAATGTAGAAATAACCATCGACATCAAAGTAAACCGCACCAAAGGTGCCGCTTTGACCTACATTGCCCAGCGACTCTGAGGTACCGGCATCCATATCAATTTTGTGCATTACACCTTTGTTATCTACCGAATAGGCAAAACCATTGTCAGGATGAAATGCAAAATCATAAATGGTTAAATTCAGGCTGGTGTTAACCGTTTCTGCCTTTAGATAGTTACTGTCGCTTTCATCAAGCGACACCTTAAACAAGCCCATCCCCTTCTTATAGAAGTAGTAGCTGTTTTCACTTAATGCTACGTCACCTACATAAAAATTGCTGTTCGGATTATTGTCTATATAAAGTGGCTCGGCCTTATAATCGTTACCAATGCGCACTACTGTGCCCCACTCATAACCCCAGCCATAAATGTAGTTGTCGTGAAAGTTAAATCCGACACCATTAATCTTGTTGTTGGTTCCAAGATTACTGGCCAATAGACTGTATTGCCCCGTCACTAGGTTAACGCCGTATAGTTGGGCGACACTTTGTTGAACTAGAAACGCTTTTGACGGACACGTTGTAAACGCCTCTGCTTGTGCTTTATCTACACTGCCAAAACAACTGGCAATGACTAAGCTGGTTGATACTAATCGTTTAAACATACACTACCCCTTCAATTTGCAGTAAATTACTAGGAGCAAAGACTATTCCACAGATTATTGTTATTATTTTCAGGTACTTATATTTCTTAAAATACCAGATAAGACTGTGTTTCTCGCAATTTGCATTGCAACTCAATAATGGTAAAGATACGGAAAGTACCAACCTGCAAAACATGAGAGCAAATGAGGTAACGTTGGTTTTTCACAACAGCTAAAAAATTTAACAGTTTGAAAATTAACGACTAAACTCATACTTGAACCTTAACTGTCGCTTTGCGAGACTGATGCAAAACAATGTCGTTATTCTGCACATATTTAGCAAGCTCCATAAGTTGCCGGCATAGCCATTGGAATCAACGCAAGAGCATTCTTACCTACTAATTAAGGACATCTATGAAAGGCGTAATTTTCTGTGGATACCGAGACTATGTTGAACAAGCTCATGGCATTGTAACTTGGCTTGAAATTATTGATCGCAGTGAGCTTGCAGAGTCCTCTAGCTTCATTGCCACTGATTTATACGACGATAAAATACTGGTTGAACTCCTCACCATCGGTGCAGAATTGCTAGACACAGAACTAAGCGAACTGCTCAGATCATTTGGTGTTTTTCTGTTCCCTACACTAGCCGGTGCAGCAAGCCACCATATGGACGCCTGTGACAATGTGTTTGATTTTCTCGACCACGTTGAGAATGTTATTCACATTGAAGTGAAAAAGAGTGATCCCACGGCCTACACACCTTCACTTATTTTAGATAAAGTAGACGACCAAACCTTATTACTGAAATATACCTCGCATCGCCAAGTGTGTTTTTTAGCTGAGGGATTAATCTACGGTGCAGCAAATCACTTTAACGAAGACGTTGCCTTAGAACATGTTAGTTGTACACACCGCGGAGACAAAAATTGTCTATTAAAAGTGACGACCAAGTAGCGAAACTCACTCGCCATGTAAAGCTGTTAGAGCAAGCATTACTCGACGAGCGTGAGGCGAAAAAAGCGCTTGAGCAAAAGTTAGATGACACAGAACAGCACAAATTCGAGTCTTACAAAGAGCTTATTAGTGCACTCAAGCAAGCTAATAATCGCCAAGTACAATTAAAAGTACTGTCGACACTTGCTCACCACCAAGCGATATCAACCTCTACTATCGAAATGTTAACCACCTTTTTAGTAGAAACTTCGCAACTACTTGAAGGTGCTGCTGTTTTCCTATTTGATTATAAGAACCCAGAGCGCGCGGTTTGCTACCACTTAAACGCAACTGCTAGTAAGCTGGAAAGGCTCTTTCATGGGCGTATAGATATCACAAACCTACTAGGTGATATTGAAGAAGACGATAGCCACTGGCGCCACTTACAAAGTGCAGGAAACGAGTGGGGGAAAATTACAAAGCACTTTACCAACAACTACCTTATTTCGTTCAGCTATCAACGCTTAAAAAAACGTAAAAACTTGGTGATTATCGACTTGCCTCACTACTGCTATAGCAAAGACGTAAAACAAACCTTAGACACTGCAGCACAGCAATTTGTATCAACCCTTCAAAAACGTTCAACCGAAGAAAAACTTGCCCGTAACTTCCACCAATTAGAACGCACCGTTAAAAAACTCAAAAACACGCAAAAACAATTAGTGCATAGTGAGAAAATGGCGTCGATTGGTCAGCTAGCCGCAGGCATCGCACATGAAGTTAACAACCCGATAGGCTATGTAAAGAGTAATTTGTCGGTGCTTGGTGAATACGTTGAGATCTTCAACAAGGCGCTAAACGAGGCAGCAGACCATATTCCCGCAGACGACGAACTGAGCTTCGCGCAAGAAGATATTGGCGAACTCATGGCCTCTTGTCACGAAGGTATCGAACGTGTTGCCGATATCGTCAGCGGCTTAAACTCATTCTCGCGTAAAGACGATGAAGCTAAGTTCAGCGCGGTTAACCTTAATCACGTTGCAGAAGAAAGCATCAAAATCGCTTGGAACCAGGTGAAGTACAACAGCGAGGTCGTTACCGACTTTGACGAAGACATTCCCGCAATTGACGGTCACAAAGGCGAATTGCAGCAGGTATTGATCAATCTCATCGTAAATGCGAGCCACGCCATCGAAGAAAATGGACTTATCACCATCAAAACATGGTCAGACGATAAAGTGCATATTTCGGTAAGCGACAATGGCAGCGGCATGGATGAAAACACTAAAAACAAGTTGTTCGAACCATTTTTCACTACCAAACCAGAAGGCACAGGCACAGGGCTTGGGCTTTCCATTTCATACGCCATTATTGAAAAGCACTCTGGTGATATCGCTATAGAATCTACCGTAGGCGAAGGCACTCGATTTATACTCTCATTCCCTCGAAAATAAACCAAGTTCACAAATAAAGCTCCACCACTTTAGTGCATCTGCACTTTAATGAGCACACCTTTGGTGCACAAAAAATCAGATTAATTTTAAAACACAAACCCCTCGGCTAAAAAACATACAGGAAAACATTAATTAACATTATTTTTCAATTACTTATATAGATTGATTTTATTTGACCGATCGGTTATCAACTTGGCACTCAATCTGCTGTATCAGTCCCCGATAACAATTTTAATAAATGCTAATAACAAACTTTAAGGTCATTGTAGTATGAAAAAAGCTCTCTTTAAGATCAGACCAATCGCTGGTGCCGTGTCCATCGGTTTAGCCATGTCGATGACGTCAGCATATGCAGACGAAGTTGCGGTAAACGAAGAAGAAATTGAAAAAATTGAGGTTAAAGGCTCGCTAGGTAGTTTACCGGGCCAAGACGTTGAAACTGTTTTCGGTTTTGGTAAATCAATTTTGGAAACGCCGCGTTCAGCATCAAGCGTTTCAGATGAAATGATGGAACGTTTCAATATTGTTGATATTGATGAGCTTATTACCTTTGCACCGGGTACATTTACACAATCTTTCTTCGGCGTTGCTGGTTCGTTAGATATTCGTGGTACTCCTGGTGAAGCATACTTCCGTGGCGTTAAACGCCTAGACAACCCAGGTAACTACCCTACGCCAATTGGTGCATCAAGCCGTGTCGATATTGTGCGTGGCCCAGCATCACCAATTTACGGCCCTGCTAAAATCGGTGGTTACTTAAACTTCATCCCTAAGTCGGCTCGTTCCAGCCAAGGTCAATATCTGGAAGAAGAAGCTGGTGCACTTTCATACACTACAGGTAGCTGGGATAAGAGCATACTCACTGCCGAAGTTGGCGGCCCTGGAACACTTGGTGGCAAGCAGTTTGGTTACTACTTATATGCAGAAGTAGAAGACTCAGGCAGCTACTACGAAAACTCTGCAACAGACCAATCTATTGTACAAGCATCTTTCAACGTCGATATTAGCGACAATATGCACATTGAGTTTGGTGGTATGTACCACAGATACGACGGTAACCAAGTTGCAGGTTGGAACCGTTTAACACAAGACCTAGTCGATAACGGTACTTACATTACAGGTACAGCGCAGCCGCTTGATACAGATGGCAGCGGTCGGATTTCTCATGAAGAATATGGCGCGGTAAACATTGCTGGTAACTCTTTCTTCTACGTACCTGCTGCTGCATTTACCGATTCAGAAGCGACTGACTTAATGACGCTTCAAAACGTTGGTACTACGAAACTAAGCCGCTCTCAGGTGCTAGTAGCACCAGAAGATCAGCTAGTTAACGATGCGACCACTTTCTACTTCGACATCATGTACTACACAGACGACTGGGAAATTAAAAACCAGTTCTTCTACGACTCGTACGAAAACTTAAACGAAAACGCTTACGGCTTCTCACAATTCCACGACAGCTGGGTTATCGAGAATAAGTTTGTATTCGCTACAGAATACGAAGTAGATTCATTACTTGCGCAAATCCAAATTTCACCGTCAATTCGTCATACCGATTTCGAACACGGTGACGACTTCACATTTGAATACTTCAACCGTCGAGACCTTACGATGGCATCGTCAGCCCTTGATAAGCGTGACCTTGCAACCGTTATTGGCTACAACTACGACAACTACGATGTAGGTAATTACACAGACATCGGTTTTGCAGTAATGACTGATTTAACGTGGGATTGGGGCTTGTCACTTGTTTTAGGTCTTCGCTACGACACAATCGACATTGAAAGTACTTCACGCGAAGATTTACTTTTATTTGCAGAGGATTCTGCAACACCAATTACGGAAGATGAAACTGTTGACGGTACTTCTTGGAACACGAGTATTTCATACAAAACATCTTGGGGCTTAATCCCATACATCACCATGGCAGAGCAAGGTACATTAGTTGCGGGTCAAGGTGCTGAGATTGGTATTAGCCAACTAAACAACGAAGGTGGTAGCGGCGCATTCGATACCTCAGAATTATTCGAATACGGTGTAAAAGGTAGCTTCTTAGAGGACAGTCTTTACTTCGCTCTTTCGGTTTACGAACAAGAACGTACCGACTTCAACGCGCAATCTATCGTGACTAACGCAACCACGAAGAACGAAGGTGTAGAGCTTGAACTTCGGTGGGTAGTTAACGAAAACTTGGTACTTTCAGGTGGTTACTCAAACATGAAAGTATTCAACTTAACAGCTGTTGAGAACGGTAACCAATTCGGCTTCTTAGGCCTTGAAGACATGGTTAACCTTGAAGACAAGTCACTTGTTTTAGGTGGTAACGTTAGCGGCTTGAACCTTGTGGGTGACGGCACAACAAACCCAGATGGCCGTAAAGCGGGTATCCCAGAGAATATTTACACACTAACAGCAACGTACGACTTCCAAAATGGTCTTGCGGGTAACCTAAGTGTAATTAAGGCTGACGAAACAGCGTCAGGCTTCTCTGGTTCAGTAACGCTGCCAAGCTACACGCTAGTTAATGCAGGTGTTTCTTACCAGAAAGACAACTGGAGCTTCAACGTTAACGTGAAGAACTTAACAGACGAAGAGTACTTCCGTTCGAACTTCCCAGACCTATTCGGTAGCCAAATTGTACTACCTGAATTACCACGCCACGTGAGCGCAACCGTTGCTTACAAGTTCTAACCAAGCAATGTAAATAACAGCCGGCACCATCTTCGGACGTGTCGGCTTTTTCGTTTAAGTATTTCCTCTTGGGTGTTCTGTTGACTACCTACGTTGAGCATCTAAGTTAAGCACCTAATTTATGCCCCCAAGTTAAGGACATAGGTTAAGCGTTTAAGTTAAACATCTAAGAAGTACAAAGAGAGTTTTATGATTTCAGACCTGCTAGAGCGTGTTTTTAAGCTACAGCAACACAACACGACAATAAAAACTGAGGTGCTTGCTGGCCTCACCACCTTTACCGCAATGTCTTATATTTTGGTGGTAAACCCCAGTATTCTTGGCTTGAGCGGCATGCCAATTGAAGGTCTAATAACCGTTACCGCCCTCGCTGCCTGTGTTGGTACGTTATTGATGGCAATGATGACCAATTACCCTATCGCCCTTGCTCCCGGTATGGGACTGAATGCCTTTTTCGCTTTCACCATTTGTATGGGGCGCGAAATTCCCTGGGAAGCGGCCCTCGGTATTGTTTTTTGGAATGGCATTTTGTTTGTACTACTGTCGGTTACAGGCATTCGCACCAAAATAGCCGATGCAATACCCGCTGCACTCAAAATAGGAGTGCAATGTGGTATCGGCTTGTTTATCACCTTTATCGGCCTTAAAAACGCTGGTCTTATTGTGGCTAACCCTGCCACCTTTGTAACACTGGGTGACCTTTCTCAGCCAGCAACATTATTAGCGCTTTTCGGCATTATCTTCACCGTCGTATTGGTGATAAAGAAAGTGAATGGCGGCATACTGTATTCCATTGTCGCCCTTACGTTAATTGGCACGTTGATCCCAACAGAAAGCGGCACATTAACCGCAACACCAGAAGCAGTAGTCGGCTTACCAGAGCCTATTAGCGACACATGGTTTGCAATGGACATTCGGTACCCCATAGAAAACTTTGCCCAAACATGGGACTTAATTTTCGCGCTTATGTTCGTGAATATGTTCGACACAATCGGCACCTTGATTGGCGTGTCTCGCCGTGCAAACTTGTTAAACAAAGAAGGTAAGTTGCCGCAAATGGGTTCAGCAATGACAGCCGACGCAACCGCCAGCGTTGCAGGTGCAGCATTGGGTACGTCGCCAGTGACCAGTTATGTAGAGTCGGCCGCAGGTGCGTCGGTAGGCGGACGAACAGGGCTAACCGCAGTTGTCGTTGCTGTATGTTTTATTCTTTCGCTATTTTTAACACCACTGATGAAAGTGATTCCTTTAATGGCAACCACGCCAGCACTTGTGATTGTTGGCGTATTAATGATGGAGTCTATCCGTCAACTAGATTTTGATGACTTCGGTGGGCTAGCCACTGCATCAGTTGCACTAATGGCAATGCCACTCACCTTCAGCATTAGCGAAGGTATCGCATTGGGCTTTATTACCTATGTGGGCATTATGCTGGGCTCTGGAAAATACAGACAGGTGAGTATGCTTACTTATGCGCTAGCCGCAATCTTCCTGCTCCGTTATGTGTTTGATTTAAAATAGCACTCGACTGACTAAGCTGCATTTATAGCTGTACTTTCAATAGTAAAGTAGTCAGTAAAATGAAGCCCTAACGATCAATTTATTAGGGCTTTTTATTCACGGTTTATTAAACCCAAAGACAAGCATAGTTCACCGAGAAAAGCTGGGATATAAAAAGAATAAAATCGAGTTAAGGCAGAGGTTTGCACATAATTTAAACTAACAAACAGCAATGGCAGCTTTTTTTCAAAAAGTGGTGGTGACATTAAAATAAAAAATGCTTATACTGCCAGCCGTTTTATAGACGTCCTGCCTACTTCAACAAATGGCCCTTTAGCTCAGTTGGTTAGAGCACCCGAATCATAATGACCGGGCTGGAGCAGTAAGAGTAGCAAAGCAAGTCCAAGCTTTAAATAATGTGGCCCCTTAGCTCAGTTGGTTAGAGCACCCGACTCATAATCGGTAGGTCCCCAGTTCAAGTCTGGGAGGGGCCACCATTTAATTATCTTTATTTTTCAATTAGATATAACTACAAACGTAGTTGTTTTATTTTTAATTTTGTTAAACTGGACGCTTATTGGACGCCTTTCTTTTTAAAAGCTCTGTTAGAACCAATTTATAAAAATCTAAACTTTGCTAGAATTTTCAAAAATGTATACGCTATATTGTCTTTATGTTTGACACATGCGGAAAAAAATTGAAAAGAGCAAAATACCTCTATTTAGAAAAAGAAATACAGTCAGCATTAAAGATTTGTTTATTGTTTAAGTATTTAAAAATAGTTTTAGCCCTAGTGTTAATAAGTTGCTATTTCTATTTCCCCGAATGGTTACTTGAGTTGCTAACTTTGTCAGTTGTTATTTCCCTTACTATCCCTTTAAGCTTTTTTGATTCCTTTATCCAAAAATTACTTGAGTACAATACACAAACCATCGAAGACCGCATACTCTTAAATGTAAACGAAGCAAATGAACACTTTGAAAAGCTCTATAAAAAAACTAACTAATGTTTTTAATGTGCCATAACAAAAGCAATCTAAAAGGACTAGTAATATGGAAACTTTCATAGGCAGCATACTCATTGGGCTGTTACTATTAAGTTTAATTTATTCAAGCATCAAAACCTCCAAGGCTAAAACTAGAATAAAAGAGCAGTCAATAAGAAATTCTTCAAGCGAAAGGAATTTGGAAAAAGAAGAATTAGAAGACCAATTTACTGAACTTGCGCTAATGTATGAAGATCTGGAACAAACCTATTGGGTGCACATTGCTACATTAGTCGGAATTATCTCTTTTTTTTGGCTAAACATTTGGTACTTATCTCTTGGAGTTAGTTTGTTAGTTATATTTTTAGGTGATAGATATTTATCGCTCAAACCTTTCAAACTTAGCACACCGCTGGAATAATTTAATATGGAAAAACTGTTAGAAGTATTTTGTAAAGTTGACTTCGTATGTAACAACTCTGAACCAAACTGGCTAGGATGGTTCATTATATTCGTAATAGCTACACACATAGTTGGATTTTTATATAATTTAATTAGCGAAATTACACAAAAATAGAAGGCTATGTTCCCGCTAAGTGTTGTTGAGCTTTGAACAGGTTGTTTTTGTTAGGGTTTTCATTTGTATCTAAAAATCTAAACCAACCTAAGTAATTTTCTAAATACTTAGTCGCCACACCATGAAACCTAGCCATCCAA
>JAKVCY010000159.1 GCA_022448425.1 Thalassotalea sp.
GCCTTCGTCGTTGGCGTCTACATCTTGGATTGCGCCATAACAGCGAACACCATCATAAGATGAGTTGCCAAGAAGGATTTTGTTGACCGGCATGTAGTACTCTTTATTGTCATTTTCAGGATTGATGTACTGACCTGTGTAAACCCAAATCGCCACATCACCAAAGTAACCTTTAAAGCTCACAACCATGCCAAGATCTTTGGTTGCAGTTTCCATTTCTGAAGAACTGCCTCGGCGAGTATCTAGGTTATCTTTTACAGACTTGAACGAGTAGAACTTAGACCAAGCCGTTTTACCCATGACAATTGTGTTAATGTTACCGGTTGCTTTTTCAGCCCAATTCGTAATGTCATCGGTTGGGTCATAAGTTTCAGGGTCTACAGCATCCCACTTAGCAGCACCTGCAAGAGTAATGCTGTTGTCAGCACTGCGGCCAAAATCAACAATCTGTTGAGGGTAATCTTCGCCCTCAACGGTAACCGAACCAGTAAGAACAGCTTGCGCAGCCATCCATTCTTCACGTGCGGTAATTGCTTTGTCTTGACGCTCAAGTAAATCAACAATCGTAGCTTGTTTGCGCTGCGCTGGTGTTAACTCACCCAAATATGATTCACCTGGGCGGCGTTTTAAGTTATTCGACGGCTTAACCGCATGCTTCGGTTTAACGTAAGCTGGCGTGAATTTCTTGAGTTCGCCACCTTTTTCTTTATGCACCTTACCAGCAATTACTGGTGATACGAACGGCGCCATAACTACATCGTCATGGATCTTGTCGAAGTGGATGCTTTCATCAGGCGATGTAACAACACTGCCAAAGAATAAACGCAAAAAGAAAGGGTCAAACTTGCCCATTGTCGAAACAATTGAAAGCATCGTGCTAGTTGCTAGAGGGGTAAACATTGTGCGCGCTCCTTATAAAACGGCTGATTGTTTTTGCAGGCTGATTGGTGTACCTACAAAAGCAGTTAATTTTTTGGTGGCATCAAAGTTTGCATGCCAATTCAATTGTTCAGGGTCGAATGTTCCCGACTTAATCACCTGCGCTTGTGTATCGCCGCCAGACGCATCAACAGCTTGTGCAGTTAGGTAAACTGCTGTTTGGCTACCGTTAGTAGCTGAAGGGTTACACTCAACGAACTTACCAGTAGAGGTAACTTGGCCAAGCGGTGTATTTTCTGGCAGGTTCTGACCAGACGCGATAGTTACGCTAGTAGTAGCGATTTCATCACTGCCAGAGACAGGATGATCATAGTTGTAAGATTGAGTAGCCATTTACTTTGCTCCGGTAGCAGTTTTGTAAGATTGAACGAACTGTTCTGCCTCTGAAGGTTCAGAGTCTTCAGCAACAGCCGCGATGTTTGGTTGCTCAGTATTAGCCATCGCAACATCAAGCGCATTACCCTGTTCAGCGCTAGCTGATTGTTGTGGGGCCTTAGCTAAAACGCCAAGCGCTTGCTCTACTGACATATCAGTATCAAATGCCAAGTGGTGAGCTAAGTCTTTTCGACCTTCAGCCGCTTCAGCCGTGATAATGGCTTTACAACGTGCTTGGTGGTCTACCGTATTTTCAGTTGTAGCAGTAGCTGGCGTAGCAGCTTGGGCTTCTTCACCGGCAGTTACCGACTCAGTTGCCACCGAAGTAGATTGTTCACTCATTGTGACGCTCCGTAGTGTTGAACTGTCCGGTGAGGACAGATGTTGTTTAAAATGTGAAATGATGTTGTGCGAGTTAATCAACTCGTCAGCTAGGCCTGCATCTACAGCTGCTTGCCCGGTATATGTTTGCGCTTCTGTTTCAATAACGGTTTCAATAGGTAAACCTATGTTTGTTGCTACCTTTTCTGCAAACTGTTGGCGCAAGTCATCGCACTGGGTTTTGAAATCTTCATAAACAGATTCGGGAAGGTTCTTATAGGGGTTGCCATCAACTTTGTGAGAACCGGAATAGATTAGAGTGACCGCTAAGCCTGACTCAGCAAGCATTTCTTCATAGCTGGCATGTATCTGAACAACACCAACCGAACCACTAATGGCTGTTTGTGTTGTTAAACGTTTGTCTGCAACGCTGGCAATACACATAGCGCCACTACAAGCCATATCGTCATAAATTGCCCAAACAGGCTTATCACCTTTGTTCTGTGCAATGTGGTCAGTAGCGTCAAAGCAACCTGCAACAGTGCCGCCAGGCGAATTAATGGCAAGCAATATGCCCTCTACATCAGGATCGGCGTTTGCGGCATCGAACATGCCAACAATAACGTTGTAGCCAGTAGCCCATGAACTTGAATAACTAAGCTTGTGAACAAGCGTTCCCATAACGGGAATAATGGCTATACCATCAATAAAGTGAAACGGCTTCGAATCGTAGTTTCGGCCGCTCATGCCATAACCCAAAGACGCGGTGCTTATGCGCGGCTTCTCAGTAGCATCAACAGCACCTTGATCATCAGTGATTGAGAAACCACCTTTTTGAAGGCGCGACAGTGAGCCAACAAGGTTTCTAGCTGACTTAGCATTCATAGCCAAAAACTGATTGGCAAGTTGTTCTAACATAGGCACAAAAAAACCGCTTATGCGGCCTCTCCTTCTGATTCATTGCTGGCGAACTGGTTTACTTGAACCCAGCTTGGCGGGGGTAAACCCGCTGCTTTACGCTCTTCGGTTTCTCGAATTTGCTGACTAAATATCTCTTGGTAATCCTCACCCATCGTGGCTAACTCTTTTTCGTAAGTAGAAAGACCAGACTCAATTCTTAGAACCGCTTCTTTAACTTCTTTCAGACCATCTATTGCTAGTCGGCCAGAACCAATCCACTCAGCGTTACACCATGCTGCTTTTCGCTCGTAGAAGTTGTACTTAGCTTTGCGGGGTAAGGTGATAATATTTCGGCTTACTGCTTCTTCTAGCCACAAAGCAAATACGCGTGATGCAAAGCCCGAGGCAATAACCTTTCTACGACCCATGAAATAGCGCCAGCTTTCCATCATCGATGCGCGAGCGCTCGAGTAATTTACTTTTGAGTAGTCACGCGCTAATTGCTCATAACTTACGCCCATTCCTGCAGCGGTATATCGAAGTATTGACGCCTCTAAGTCTGCAAAACCATTATCTGCATGACCCGGTGTTTTTAAGTTAAGTGATTCGCCAGGGAACAGATGCGGAATTTTTGCGCCGTTCATTTTAACGTTAGCGCCTTGGTGATACTGACCAGAGAAAGCCATCATTTTAGTCAAGCCTTGCATCGCTTGATTATTTCCAGTGGCACCGGCACCCAAAATCATCTGGTGAGCAGTTTCCGAATCTAGTTCAGATTCAATTACCGCCGCATACATTGCGTTAATTATGGCGTTTTGAAGCTTTGTTAATTGCAGCTTATCAATCATGAAAAGCTGTTCCATAACAGAAAGGAACTGGTTAGCCCCTCGTGTCTGGCTATCTTCACGCGGTTCAAATACATGAATAAACTGTTGGCGACCCCATCGTGTTTCTCTCGGAACGCGGGTCCACTCGCCGTAACCATAGCCGTTTAACGAAGCGCCCATTCCATAGCGAGGATTGAGAACGTGATAAGCAACCGCGCTGCTATGGCGATCTTGTTCTACACCACCACGTAAGAACTGGTTATCAGCAACACCATTAGGATTTGAGACACGCTTTGGTGAAACCATCTTGATTGCAGTTCTAAACAACGAACCCGGTCGGCGAATCCATTCTGCGGCTGCCATCGCTTCACCTAAATTAACGTGAGTTGCAACAACTTCACGAACCATCATGGTGAATGTGCGCTTACGCTCTGCATCCAAGTAACAACCTACGTTATCTTCAGCATGCTCTTTAAATGCCGCTTCTACATCTACGGCTAAGGAACGAGCATCCGCTTCCTTGATGCCAAGTGTTCGCCATTGCGGCTTATAGCTTAAGCGAAATAGCGAACCAACCACGTTATCAACGTGCATTTGCACAGCACCATTTGCAAAACCGTGGTTTTTAACAAGATCATCCGCTCGCGCATTACCCATTTGAAGATTGGGTAATAAGGCGGCATCCGCTGATTGAAGTGTAGGGTTCCAGTCAGTTAACTGACCACCAAAACCATGAGTTGCGCCCTTGTACGACTCAGCCATTGGCTGCCCACGGTGATCTAATATCTTAACATTTTCCATCAGAAAGATATTCCTGCTGGCGGTCGGCGCATACCGATTCCATTAACCTTTGTTTCCAGCTCGCTTATATAGGCATTAAGCTCATATAAATTCGCTTTTGAATACTCAACAGACATACCAGAAAGGCCACCTTTATTGATTTTTACTACTGCGGTTCCAGTGAGCAATTTGTGGCGTGCAGCTCGGGCTTCACTTAATTGCTTTTCTACATCAGCCATCGCCATTAAATAATCTTCCTATGTCTGCCATTTCCGTGGTAACTATATTTGACTCCACTTCCATTGCAGTGTCTGGTATGTGAGTTTCGCAAAGAGAGTCTAAGTCAAGGGCAAAATACTGCTGAGCTACTCTCAAAGCAGCTAAATTATAGACTTCACAATCTAGCTTTTCGTTTCGAGCACCGTCTGGACAATGCCAGCGATACGTTTTCTGGCCATGCACAAAGAACGGTTTTTTGTGTTCAACCAATAACTGCTGGAAGAAAGATAGGTTACACCACTCTTTCATTGGAAAATGAATGCAGCCTGGCTTTCTCAAACCTGGTTCAGCGGGAACAATACCCAACCTTTCCGATATTATGTCTTTGGCGTTATCGGTACCGACGATAACCAAGTAGACACCGTGAGAATTTTTCTTCTTAGGCTTCGTCGCTATTGGCTTGCCATATTGGCTCGCGCCCTTGCATGGGAATAAGCGCATTACACCGAAGCGTTTGGTGAACTTGTAGACCTCATCGGTATAGTGACCGCCTGAGTCAAAGCAACCGATTGCCCAGTTCATCACTTGACCATTAGCTTTTTTGTATTGCTTGCGTAGCGGCTTTTCTAGCTGATCCCAGAAAAGCGGTACGGATGGATCGCCGTGAACCTCAAAAGCATCTATAACAAAGCTTTCTTCACCGGCTGTCCAACCTTTAACAACGAACTCTGCCCAGTGGTCTTGCATGTCACCACCTACCGTGATGAATACAACATCATCAGGGACTTCAGCGCGGTAGTCTTCACGCCTAGCAAACAAATGTTCAGGCTCTGTTTTTGAGCGCTCTACTTCTTCAAAGGCCTCGCCAAGCGTTGTATTGATGAAGGACTTAAGCTTCATCTGGCTACCTTGAGCCTTATACCATTCGGTAACAATTCTCGACCAAGGAGAAAAGTTTGAGTAAAGAGAATTTATATACCAGGTAACTGATTCTGGTGTAGGCGCTATACTCTTTGTTTCTGGAAAACCTTCAGCGTGATAGAACGTAATGCTGTCATAGGTGGCTAAGCCTTCGTTGCTGAGCCAATAACCTTTGTGATCAGCCTCAATAAAATCTGAATATGAAAATGTTTCACTGCAGGCAATACAGCGATACTTTGCTGTTCGAGCTCGTTCTGAACCTTCAAGTTCGCTATTCCATTCCAAACCGTATTTGCTGTCTTTGCCACCAAAGATTAACGTCTGATGGGTACCGCAGTGTGGGCAAGGTATGTAGCGTTTGAAATATTGTTCTGACTCTTCGGCGGCCTCTGTGATTTGGCACTCGCCTTTTATCGTGGGCGTAGAACCCCGTATTGATTTGCCGAACGCTGAACCTTCCAAACGCTTATCACCAAGGAAAGTGGCAGAACCTTCACCTTCAATATCTCTATCAAATTTTGAAAGTTCATCATATATCGATAAATCCAGGGATTTTTCACGATAGTTTTTTGCAGCCTTACCACCCATCAAGAACAATTCACGGCGGTTTGTAAACGCCTTATTCTCTATGGTGTTTTGTTTACTCTTTTTATTTAGGTAAGGAAATATTGCGCGCAATGGACCAACATCGCGAAGCATAGGATCGATGTGCTTTTTACTAAAGCCATCACGGGCGCCGTCGTCTGGCTGCCAAACACCTATATTTCTTTTTTTGTGCTCAATGAAGTAACCAATAGCCGCACAAATCAGTTTGGTATAACCAACACGCGCCGACTTTAACCAGTTAACCTCTTTAATGTCGTCGTTGCACATTGAGTTCAGAATTGCTATCTGACTCGGTGCGGTCTTCCATGGCCCCTCAATGTAAGAGGATTCAGGAGACATATAAAAATGTTTATCTGCCCATTCAACACCAGTAAGTGGTGGCGAGCGGTAAAGAACTTTCGCACCCTCTTGCAGCGCTTTCTTAAACTTTCGCCTCTGCCTGAGTGATAACGTCATCGATTATATCGTCCAAGTAATCATCAAGATTCGACGCCTCGTTTTGATGCTTGATGGTTTCGGACTTTATAAAGTCGATAATCCTCTGCTCTATTTCTGGGTGTCGTCTTTTGATATTTGGTGCTAGTGAATCTAGCGTTGCGCCGACTTGGGCTAATATTTTTGCTAGAACATCTCGCGCAGCTTCTACAGGAATTGCGCGACCTTCCAAAATTTCGTTCTTGATCTGCTGGGTGATTCGTTGCTGCTGAGTGAGCATTGCACGTTCAAGTTCGAGATCTATTGTTTCGCCACCAAGGTTAACTCGGTTGTTGTTTTTCTTAAGTTCGTTTTCAATGCGATTTTCAACCACATCCTGAACCCTAAAAAACGTTTGTCGACCCACTTTCTTGTGAGGCTTCACGCCCCATTTGTCAAAGGCTTGCGTAGAAATACCTAATGACTCGGCCATGTTCTTTTTGTTGAGTAAATGCGAGTCCATGGTTTGTGCTTTTTCAGTGACGCTTTAGGCGATAACTAAACAACCTAGAGCGAAAATGAGTCATAAATAGCGAAAGTTTGCGCTGCTGCGTACCCGTAACAAAAAAAGATGCTGGAAAGTACCTTTTTTTATTGACATTTCTATCGTCCTCGATTTTTTTTGGCGCGGTCTTTGTCGTGCTTTCGCCGATTACACAAGTAGTGTAAGGATTAGCGCGGCTGCACTTTGTTTTTAGTTGCCAGTCTTATCTGGTTGCGCACGGCGGCAATCATATTCTTCTCGAATCTCACTGAAGCTTGACTTTTAAGCTTCGCCTGAAAAGTTTTATTATTAAACTCTTGCCTTATAGACGGGCCATGAATCCTTGTCAGTCTATCTTTCCTAGCTGATGTGCGTTTGTATACCGCTATCCCGTACTTGCCAGTGCCTATAAAAGTGCCATCGTAAGTGGTGCGCTTACCCCACGCTCTTGCTTTAACCCCTTTTGCCCGGTACTTCACTCGGCCACTTTTAAGCCGGGTTCGTTTGTTAAAGTAATTCGGTTTACGTTGGGATGGGCTGACGAACTCTATCAAGTTCAATGCGTAACCCTTGCGAGCCGAAATATGGGCTTGCTGTATTTTTCGGGAGGCTTTCTTTATTGAAAGCATCGAGGTTTTGCCGCTGTCTGCAGGAGGAACAATCGTGCTTTGCTTGATGCTGGTTATTCTGCTCAGCTCTTTCTTAGCATCTGTCCTTGAGCCTGTTATTGTTCGGTTTAGAGCTTGAACCGTTGCCTTTGGTACAGCTGATTGTTTGATGGCCTGCAAGTCTTTGGTTAGTGCCGCAATATCATTCTTGAAACTGATTTGCATGCGATAACTACTCAGGCAATCTCGTTGTTAAATTGTAGAGGGATTCTGGCGTATACTTATGAGCAAAGAAGTCAGGCACATAGTTCGCGGCGTGGGCTACCAGCTCAGAACAAAACCAGCTATTAGGGCAATGCTCAAAACTCCTGAACAATATCCCTTTTATTCCTTTGTTATCGAATGGCTTTCCAATTAGCTTGCGTGCTTTTTCTATATCACCAGGCAAGTATCGATATTCAGTAATGTCGTACCGCCCAAGGAAATCTAATAGGTTATTACGCTGAACGCCATAACCGCCACGCGCTTCAATGACATGACAATCATCATTATCAAGTATTGCAACGTGAGACCATTTTGAGCCGGTGATAAACCTTATAGTTCGTGACATCCAACTGCGATTTGCGGCGAATATCACAATCATGGTTCATGTCTCGTTTGGTTGGTCTCTTTCGGCCATATACTTCATGTGCCGTTCGTGAGCGCGTTGATCTTCTCTACGCTTAAAATAGATATTTACTGCTAAACCAATAAACCCAATCATCAAACCAAATAATGCCACGACATGCTCAAACGTTAACGCACCCCATAATGCAGTAAATGCGCTTGCGGTATAAGTTGTTATCGAAGCTTTGTCTGCCATGTCTTGATTGAATTCTTGTTGGTAATGAGTGTTCATGCTGTTGTTCTCCAATACAGGTTCAACAACATGGTTATTCAAATGGTGTTCCATTTTGTATTAGACGTTAGACTGCTTTTTGCTTGCAAATGCCAATAGGTTGCGTTTACCGATTTCTCTTAACCCTGCGTAAGTGAAGGGCAGAGTAAGGAACGCACTTAGTATTAGTAGGTCGGGCGTATCAGTGAATAACCCGTAATAGATACCAGCAAATAAAGACAGTGTAGCGTGTGTAGGTCTTACGTATTTAACGCCGCCTTCTGCATTATCGCCATTGCGAATAGTTTGCTGTGTCTCTGAATGGCTACGCTGTTTATCTTGAAGTTCTAGCGCCATGACCGATTCAAGGTGGCGATTTACTTCAGCTTCACGCGCAGCGGCGATTTCTTCAAGCCTCACCATTGCATCGGGGTTACTTTTCAGTGTCACTAACGCTTGTTCTGGGTCTGTCGTTCCCGTTGCCTGAGCAACCATCGAAGCCCCAGAAGAGATAGCGCCCACTACATTACCCGTTAATAGCGAACCAACTAAACCGGCTAAGCCTTTTTGATTTTGCTTTAAAAAGCTTCCTACATCTGACCAATTCACTTTGCCACCTCTGGTTCGCCGATTAACAATGCCCATGCCTTGTAGTTTTTTGCGTCTTCAATTTTGCTCTCAGTAAAATCAGCAAAATGCATGAAATCACCAGTCACGGGGCAAAAGAAAGCATGAACCAAGTGATAACCATCACAAGCGCTGTATAATAAGCACTCTGGCTGGAATTCATTGCTTTGTAGCGTTGGCGTTTCTGCCATAGGCTTGAAATCTAGTTTCATATCGATACCTATGGCTTGTACAATTCAAAGTGTGGCAGGTCGCGAAAACGCTCATCACGGCTTCTACCGTCCATATCCCAATCACCACCCCATCGAAGTAGGTGTGTGATCTTGCCATCTTTGTATAACTGGCGAGCAATACACATGACATGACCAGCGAATACAGCAAAAGCTAGTTCGTCTTTCCAGTCCGTGTTGCTTAACTCTACGAAATAAGGGCCAGCGTCAACGGCGAGTGAAGGGATTTTGTTGTGTTTGGAGTTAGGCCACTTTAATTGACTGAGACCATCGGCAAAGGCTTGGTTCTGATCTTCTTTACCACGGTGACCGCAGAAGATAGACGCATTTATGAACTTCTTCACTTCGTTGAATATCGTTTGAATATCAACATGACACGTATCAAGACGCGCTTGTGAAGTTTTGCCGTAAGGGAACATAAATTTCAGCCATAAAAAAAGCCCCAACGTGATGAAGGGGCTTTGCATGTAACTGTTACCAGAATACAAATATTATGGCATTTTCGGGGGTGCAATAAAACGTAACATCTGGCTAATAATGGGTAAAATGTGGCTAATAAGCTATCTTATGTAGTCTATATACGTCCATTTAGACTATAAAAACGCTATTAACGTGTTCTCAGCTTCGCGAATATAGTAATCATCACGAACCTTTCTTTTAATGTATTTATCCTTAACAGCGGTTCGACAACTAAGAGACAACCTATCTATTGCTTTTCCTATTTCATCAATATGTGGTGGCACATAGAAATTGTCAGCTTGGTGACTGAAAAGATGCAAGTCAGACGATATTTGAACTTGCGTTCTCATTATCTCGCATATTCTTGCTGTGACTGATTGGCGCGCATATCCCTGACCCATTTCAGCATTAGCCCAGAACGAACCCCAAACACGCAAATCTTTGCGAACCTGTTTAATAGTCTTAAGCGGCATGTGGTAAATCCTCCAACTCAGAAATGGTGAAGTGCAAAGTTCTAATGATCAGGTCAACATCATCATAACTGGGGCGAGCTCTGCCAGCCTCCCAATTATAAAGCGTTTTCACTGAAAATCCTGTTAATTCTGCCAGTTCGGCACGATTATAACCGCGTATCGTTCTGGCTAATTTAACAAGCTTGCCGCCCTTTGTTGAATTGTTATCAGTCATAGCGCCCCCTTTACTCTATTGTACCTATTTTAAGCGGCCAGCGCTTGAATAAGTAGGTTATCTACCGATTTATATAGGTCTTGTAATGTGCCATTATTGTCAATTCGGAATGTAACCAATTTACTACTTATTCCGTTCTCTGATGAGTGAGCAGCAACCTCATTAATATCTGCGCGGGTAACTTCAATAACAATACCCCCAGCAGCTAATACTGCCTCGGCTTCATTATTAAAACGGCAATCACTGATCACGATACAATCATGTTGCTCCATTTCCTTTTGCGCTCGCAATATCCATAAATCTGAATTGATAGTATTGCGACCCCACTCAGTTCCTAGTGTTTGCAATGCTACTCTGGGCGAAACACCAAAGCGGTGATCTACCACTTCTTTCAAATCGCCATATAAATGTTCGTCATCCCAGCCGAACATGCTGCGGCATGCATCTTTCATTGGCTTGCTAAACCAATAGTGGTGAAATCCGTGGGCTACTGCTAAATGCTCAGCAACCGTATCTTTACCGCTTCTTGCTTTACCTGTTAAACCTATGATCATTGCTTACGCCCCTTAAAAACGTGTTTCACCATGTACGGGTGAGTTTTGATTGATGCAACTATGGCAGCTGGCCCTGATAGCATGAAAGCGATACCTTCGACAGTGAACATATCGCCAGCACTTAAACCGCCTATTATTGAAAATACAAAAAACTGGCTGGCACCGATGAATAAACTTCCTACAGCTGCACCGGCACAGTTTGCATCCCTAACCATCTGGCTTTGGATGCCCAGTAGGAAAACTACGGCGAATTGACTTATGAATATAATTAGAGCGCTCATTAGTCGTTCGCCCTTACTGTTTCTTCAATCCGCTTTGGTGAGTAGCCTATCTTCTTATCAAAGATAATGCCTTGAATGCCTCGTGCAGCTCCGTAAGCGCCCCCATGAGCGTAAGCGTCTTTTGGTGGAATAATTCCAACGGTTTCAACTTTGCAGCCAGGGTGTTCTTTAAACTGAGTCCATGAGTTGTGGTGAACGTGGCCTGTTATCCAGTGGCGATATGTAGTTTTACCCCAAAGCTTAAACTGATCATCCGCCATTTTGCCCGGTAAACTGGATAACTTGCACGTGTGGCCATGAGCGAAACCTAGTAGAACTTTGCCACGCTTCACGTACTGGAACGGGCTATCACCTTTTTGGACTTCAATGCGCGGGTTATCGCGATACAGCTGCCAAACGTAAGAACCAATTGCACGCCCCAGAATATCATCGTGGTTGCCTGGTACGTTGATAAATTCCACTTTCTTATATTTACGTAAACAAGCATCAATAAACATGCGGATAACAACAAAGCCAGCATCCAGCCATTTACCATGGCGGCCATCCAGATCAAGCTTGTGTTTGCTGCGGCTAGTTTCACCTTGGATATTATCAGCATGAAAGAAATCACCCGTATTCACCAAAATACATTCTTCAGTATCTGGCAGGTTCGATAGAAGGCGTTTAAATACTTTTCTGTATACGCGGTCTGCGATTTTAATATCCCAGTCCTCGCCTACTTCTTTACTCCATGTCATCAGGCCAATGTGCGGATCACCAATCGGTATCACTGTGAACTGGTCAGTGGTTGCCACTGTGTTCTTGAATGGGATAACCGGCAAAGGCTTGATTTCTTCAATCATGTTTTCAACGATTGCACCGGCGGTTTCCACTTGCTTACTTATATGAACGTTGGTTTTCACCCACTCCATAACACGGCCAGTGCTGCTGTCGTCTTTGTGCTTGTGTCGAACTAGCGTTGAGTAACCAGACACCAATTGATTTTCTGGGTTGTTGTAGTCTCTGTCGTTCGCTGGGTCGAAACCTGAGTCTTTGAGGTTTTTAACTCGACGCTGAACAACACGCTGAGACATTCCATACTGATCGGAAATTTCCCTCGTGGTCTTTCCTGCTCGCAGTTCATCGCGAAGCTCTTCGTGTGTAATTTTCTTTGCTGCCATTATTTCACCTTAGCGCACGGCTTATGCCGCTATCTTTTCTGGGTTAAGCACTCTTACTATCACTTTGCCACCCTTCACAGGCGCATGTTTGGTGCTGGTTAGTTTTACTATTTGGCTATCGTCTTTGAATACGCTGGCTTTCTCTAACGCATCAAGCAAAGCCTTATTAATGTTATCTAGGTCTCGCTTTCTGTTGTCCGGTGGATAAGCATCTATCTCTAATTCGATCGGGCTGCTTATATTTGTACCGGCACTCGCTTTACGAACAACAAACAAGACAGACAATCTAAACGCCCTGCCCTTATCTTTAATGTACTTCCCACCTTTCGCTTTAACCCCGTAATAATGGTTAATTGTTGGTGGGTATGGCAGTTCAAGTTCAATCATCTATCTACGCCTTTTTACTTTTTTGTGTATTCCATATTGGAACACCCTAAATTTACGCTACATTATTGTAATTATTGGTTAATTCGTGATTCTGTGAATTTTCCAAAACACCTTGGCAACATGTAAATTCACCACTAAAGAGCCATTCGTGATACTGGGTTAATGCTTCACGTTTCACCGTTATTGAGTCGGCTTTGATGTAAACCAAATCCAAGCCCTTTTGCTTATGGTTAAGTAAGCGCTCTGCTACCCAGTAATCGATACCAATGGTTGCCCATACACTACGAGCCAGCTTTCTTAGATCATGGGCTGACCACTTGCGCTTTGATGAGGTTCTTACTAGTTGGTCTGCGGCACTGGCGCTTATTGGTGACTTACCGCCGAACAGGTATTCACCCTTACAGCGCTGTTTGTAATCTGTTAGTAATTGGCGAGCATGCTTGGTGATTGGTAGCGTGTGAACTGCACTCGTTTTAGTTACCGACTCAGGAAGGGTTATTACACCGCTATGCAAATCGATATAACGCCATTTAAGTTGGCGCGTCTCACCAATGCGAGTGGCGAACATCAGCATGAATAACAGCATTACCTTAGTGCTCTCTGGTAGCACCGATAACTGCTCTACTACGCCCTTTGCATCTTCAACGAGCAACTTACCCTGCTTAGGCTCTATTCTTCGCTGAACGTGATCACGAAACTTCATACCCGCCATTGGGTTAACCGAAATAAGTTCTAATTCTTTTGCGCTGGCGAACGCACGTTTAAGAACGGCGAAGTGCTGACGAATGGTTGATGGCTTTAGGTTCTGGTTTTGAAGTGGAAGTATTAACTGCTCATCGATAACTACTTTGCGAACTGCAGTAATACTTACGTTCTCTAGCATTGGGAATAAATGCCTGTTTATTGCGCTCAACACGCTCTTGCGGCGGCTTTTACTCTTTAAAGCCTCTTTCTCTGTTCTGGCTGCATACCAGGTAAGTAAATCACCAACAGTTTTGAAGCTAGTGCTCTGTATTTCCTTACCTTTATGAATACTTTCAATAACTGTAGGTATAAGCGCTACTGCTTCTTTTGTTTTTAGCGTGGGCCAATAACCAATACGGGTTCGCTTAGTAACACCACCAACGTAGTGAAGATAACACCATGTAGCCTTTTCTCTGCTCTTGTGGAATTTAAGTGAAATAGGATTTCTGCTATCGCGCAGCTCCCCTATCTCACCATCTTTAGCGTGAGCCTTAATTGCTGTGTCGTTAATCTGGGTAGCGAGAGACTTCAAGCGGCGTAATCCTTACTGTATTCACACATAACTTGCTGGCGCCAAGCCAAGTAAGCTGATTTTGGGGTAACACCTTGCCCCACTGGATTGATAGACCTACCCGCTTCGAGAACCCAAATGCCTATGCAAATATAAATACCGTCCATCTTTTTAATGTGAGGGGGCTTATTAACTCCATCTCGAAGAAGCTTTACTTTTGGGACGCTCATTGAACTCTTACCCCGTTTTTAAACCTGACCCCACTACCCCTTCTAAGGGCTTCGTGAACTCTCTTACTCACGGCTAGCGCTTCCTCTTTATCGTGAGTTTTGCTGAGGATAGCAAGCTTACCTTTATACCTAACGCTTTCTGCTGGATTGAGTGGGCGGCATTTAACGCCGTAGGCTTTAAAAAATGCCTCTTGGCCAACGGCTCGAGCGTTAAATATGGTTAACGGGCTAATAGCAGCTGGGTAGAAGCTGTCCACCGCCTCACTGATGAATTGCGATTGCGCCATTTTTTTATTCATTTCGGCCATTGCGCGCTTCAGTCGTTTACCGGCGCTTTCGTAATCTTGGTTACTAAATGAAGATTCTATTTGATAATATGCATTCAAAGCTTTAAGCCCCCATAGCCTTTAAATAAAGATCGTGATTAGTGGTTAGCCTGTAACGCTTGCGGTCTGCCCAGTCTTTGATAGAGTTCAAATAACGGTGCATTTGCTGAGTGTTGAAGTTGCCGGTTACTGTGATAGATACAGGTGGGCCCATAAGGTAAATTTTCTTACTTTGTGGTAAGTGTTTTATCACCTGGTCATAAATGGTTTTGAATTCTTCATTCTCACGCGCAATAGGAACACCAAACACCAACTTGCAATAAGCATTCATATACTTAGCGCTTTTACCCGTTTGGCTGCTCAGCTCGTTGTACCAGTGGTGCTGCAATGCTTTCATAGCATCTAGGCGTGAAGGGGCGCTTTCACGCACCTTCACATCAACCATTTTACCTTCACGAAACCATTCACATGCTGCTTGGTTCACTGATTCAAGTTGCTGAAGGTTTGCAACGGTTACGCTTTGCCAACTCACGCTTCAAGTTCCTTCCATAACGCATTAAAGTGCTCTTGATCACTTAACGCTATTGCACTGGCATCGCGATACTCTTCATTGATGCGGCGAGACTTAGCGCGCTTTTGCAAAGTTGGGCTTTTGGTTTCACGCTTAATGCGTAGTGAGCGGTTTTCTAATTGGTGTTGGTTCATGCCACTACTCCTAACTCTAATTGGCGCTTAAATGGAATTTCGATAGAGCCTTTAACTTGATTGCCAAATACTTCCCAACCAAGCGTTTGCTTTCTTGCAAACATTTCTAGGCGAGGAACGTCACCACATAGCTTTTCAATGGCTTCCCTAAATGCCTGCGGCTTTTCTGAATGCTCACCAACTTTGGCGCGAATACGTGAGCGAACTGAACGATCTTTGATGATGTTGCCAGTTTTACCGCGCACTGCGACTAGTGCCGACTCAGTTGAAGCGCGAGTGATACTGCCCATGCCAAAAAAGTCTTTGCCGTGCTTGGTTTCTTTATCCCAAACAAAGCCGTTCATGTTCACAACGCGGAAACCCCAAGCCTCTGCAAGCTCAATGGCTTCTTTTGGCATAGCGCCCACATACCACATGACTAGTAAGCAATCGTCTTGGCATATTGCTGGAATATCCCACTGCTTCATGCTTTCTACATCCATTACGTCATACTTTTGCGCTGCGCCGGACTTCATAGAGCCGCCTGTTTTCTTGCTATTGAATGACCAAGGCGGGTCAACGTACAAGACTTTGTAGTTCATGCAGCTTCTCCTTGAAATGGCGCGCAGTCTGTGCCGCATCCGCTAAACAAATCGTCTTGCGCTTCATAGTCTTCTGAATCATCGTGCGCCCAAGGGATTAGCGTTGCGCAATATTCAAATAATTCATCAACTGATAAACCTTGTTTGTCTTTCGCGCCTTTTTTTGCTCTGAACATTTTACGTTCTGACTCACCTTCTTTTGGTTTTACGTGCTTGTACTTTCTTTCAAGCTCTCTTGGTGTGTCATATATCTCAGGGTTATCTATGATTAATCGAGCGTGTTTGCGATGGTCTTTTTTGTAGCACCACTTACAATTGCCTTCCCAACCTCTAAGGTTAAGGCGCTCAGGCTCGCCAACCCAAAAGCGGTTAACATGTGGCTTGGTGATTTGCCAGTCAAAGGCCATAGGGTAATAGATGCCATTCAACTTGTAGTTTGGGCTAATGCGGTCAAGCTCATCAAAACGAATACCAATAGCGCGAATAAATTGTGGCGGCTTACCCCACCCTATAGAGCGACAGTAACTAAGAATTGGGTTTTCTTTTAGTTCCCTAGTGCAGTGTAAGAAGTTGGGGTTGGGCAACCCATATTCGCTACACAAATCATTAAAAATAGAATCGTCACGGCATGCTGTTTCAAAATTTACTATCTTGTGTGTTGACGATTTCCATTCATTTTTGTGTATAACTGCCTCAAGCCAAACAATAGGTAGCTCGTATCGAGTCTCTAGAAGATGGACGAACTCTAACGTTTCTTCGTTTTCTTGCCCTGTGTTGACAAACGGGAAAATGGTTTCAATGCCTGCGCTTAATTCATCACGAAGGCGTAATGCCATGTATGCACTAGTTTCGCCGCCACTAACTGGAATGCAAAGCCTATTCATAAACCCCCCAAACAACACCGACAAGCATTAGCAAACAGCCTATTAAGCCAATAACGAAAGCAGCATCAACAATTTTAATGTCTCTATCATTTTTCTTGCAATGTCCCACTTGTGCTGCCCGCTTATCATCGTTACTCATAATCCTTTACCCCTCGAACTTATCTGAAAACTTTTTAGCTTTGGGCACATCACCCACAATCTGGCGGTTAGCAAGTGGTTTGAACTCGCTGTACTCACCACGGAAAACAGAACCTACCATCCCAATTTCACCCATTCGGCATTTGCCTATGATGATTTCGGCTAGGCCTTTGTCTTGGCTGTTCTCGTTGTAAACCTCATCGCGATAGATAAAAATTATCTTGTCTGCGTCTTGCTCAATCTGCCCAGACTCGCGTAGGTCTGAGTTAATTGGTCGCTTGTTATTGCGAGTTTCAAGTGAGCGAGAAAGCTGGCTCAACACAAGGAACGGGCAATCGAACTCTTTAGCCAACGCTTTAATGCCGCGGCTAATTTCACTGATTTCGTTCACTCGGTTGTCTGTTTTGCTATGGCCGCGAATTAATTGAAGGTAATCAGCCATTATCAACGTAGGCTTTCCGTGCTTTTTTTGGTACCGGCGCAACTCTAAGCGCATGCGCGGTATAGTCATGTAAGCATCGTCAATTACTGATAGGTGCGTTTCCTTCAGCTGCGCCATTACGTTAGAGACTCGCGACCAATGTTCATCAGTCATACCCGCCTCTAGATCACCAGGGCGTTGAATTGACGAAATAGGCACTTGCCCAATGGAAGATAGAAGCTTGTAGATAAGCTGTTGGCGTGGCATTTCCATACTGAAAACAATTGGCTTGCCGCCGTTTACTGCTTCACTGGCTACCATGTTCATTGCTAGTGTGGTTTTACCCATCGATGGGCGTGCCGCTAAAACAATCATGTCAGCTGGTTCTAAACCGTTTATCTTCTTATCTAGGTCTTTAAGGCCCGTAGATATTCCAGCTATTTCGCTGCCTGAATTGATGCGCGCTTCTAACTCATCAATGGCTGAACCAATAGCGGCTTCGATTGAGTAATCTGATTCATTTGTACAAAGCTTTTCAGTTACATCACCTAAGCGCTTTTCAGCGTTGCCAAGTATCTCAATTACATCAGACCCATCTGAGTTGTAGCACTGCTCTTGAATGTCATGTGTTGCAGCAATTGCCTGACGCTGTAGCGAGCGGTTGCGAACTGTATTTGCATAGGTCATTAGGTTCGCTGTTGAAGGAACATTGCGCACTAGTTCGTAAACGTAAGTGTCACCACCAACGTCTTCTAACCAATGCTTGTGCATCAGGAAATCAGGCAAAGTGATTAAGTCTACTGCGCGGCCAGAGCCAATCATTTCAGTAATAGCACGGTAAATTAGGCCATGCGCACGGCTGTAGAAATCGCCATCGTTTAAAATTGGTGCTACAGCATCAAACAACTCGTTATTACTTAAGATGGCACCTAGTACACCTTGCTCAGCTGTCGTACTGTGCGGCGGGATTCGAAGTGTTTCAGAATTACTCACGCTTGTTCCCTCCACTGCTTGTTTGAAAGGAATTTAGCAGGCCACATTTTTTCGTGATTGAAGTAATCAGATGTTTGGTTAGTTCCTTGCTTGCTGGCAATGTCTTGGTGCGCTTCTAGTGCAAAGGCGCACATCTGGTTCACTTCGGCTTTGAATGCTTCAACGCCTACGCGGTTGATGTAGCTGTCAGTGAAAAGCTTTGCAAAGTTGTTGGTGTAAGTCTTCTCCTTGGGCGCCTTGTTTTTAAGACCTACAAGGTCTTTGCATTCTGCCCATTTCTTCCAGAAGTAGTTGAATGCGTTTTTACGAAGTTCAGAGTGCACAGGCGGGGTCGCAGACCCTGCATAATCTTTATTATTGTTAAGATCATTATTGTTTTTATGTGTGGCTTGGGGTGTGGTTTGAGATGTGGTTTTACCTCCCCTCAAAACCTTTAAATCCGTACTGTTTGGTGTGGTTTGGGGTGTGGTTTGTGGTGTGGTGCAATTTTGCCACTTTTCCCACCCATTAAAACCTATAACAAAACCAATATGGACAGAACCATTTTTTAGTGGTTTTGTGTATACCTGAGACAAAGACTTAAACTTTTTGATAATTCGACGGGCATGTTCTTTATCTTTAATACCTTTAAACATTCCTACTATTTGAGGATAATCAATTGCCCACTCACCTGATTCAAGGTGTACTGGCTGACCTTTGTAAACGATATCTCTTGGTTTATGCTGAACAGTTGACAGTAGCTTTATAAAAACACTGTAAGCCAACTCATCAGATGACCATGGTTGATCGTTAATATCCCTCCAAAGATTTACATAACCGTTCTTGCTGGGCATTACTCGCTGCCCCTCATGTAATTGATAGACATTGGCTTGGTTACCCATTAGCTTTCGCCTCCGCTGCCAAGATGTTTATAGTTGCATCCAGCTCAGCTATTAGGCGTTCACAATCAGCAGCTGTAAGGCGTAATACCTTACCCACCTGATTGGTTCGCAAGAACACTTGGCCACCCTGGGCGGCAATGGTGTAATTGGGGTTGTTAAATTTGGTTAATTCACTCATAATTACCTCGAACTCTATGGTTCAAACCCCGCTAATTGCTTTCGTCGGCATGCGGGGTTTTTTATTGCCTGTAACAATCACATTTTGATTTGTGAGTGTTTTAAGTAACCCGTAACGTGGGTTAGTCGAAAGCGCTGACCGGCACTGAACCCCGGCATAGTGGCGTAATGATGTAACGAACTAATCCTTTTGCTTCACCCGCGAAAGGCGCTACTCGGGCCGTCAGTGAATCCCATCCATCCACTCGCTTCTGCTGTGCATCAGTCTGCACATTCAACGCTTTGGTGTTAGCTCTATTCTGATAACGTCCTCTAACGGCCTTTACGCGTGACTAATTCAAAGCCAACATCGTTTTATCACCTCGGCACAGGGCAAGAGCTAACAGCAAAAAGTTAACGACTAACCCAAAGCTGCTCGCACAAGGCAATCTTTAGCTTCGAGTAACTTTCTTAGCCCTGCACTTTTCTCTCCCCCATCAGGAAGTTCTTCATTCATCTTGCGTGCTACATCACCAATCGGCTTGCTTACAGCTTGTAGCTTTTCTGGTAGATGTTCGTAATCGAAATATTTCATGTTCATAAATAACCTTTCTATTTTTCTGTTAAACGCTTTGATGAAGATGGTGCGCAAGCGTCCAGTGAGCCCCAACGTTGCGCGATATAGGCCCTATCAAACCACCTTCTCAAAACGCCTTGTCTCTCCAAGTGTCACCCGTTTATCGCCACCATTCAGGTTACTGGCCCATGTCCGGGGAAAACCGACCCCTCCGGCTTACGCATCGTTTATCTGATTGTCCTCACCTATTTGGACTGAGGTTCTAGCGGTACAATCAGGACGTTTAAAGCGCTACGTCAAACGCTATAAAATTAAAAAACGGCTACAAACTGCGTAGCCAAAGTCTCGGTAAATTAAGCGGCCTTTCTCATAGGTTCGTGATCAGGCTTAGGTGCTGCTTTACGGCTTGGGAATGTGATTACTTTGCTCATACTAAAAACCTCTGCTATTGTTTGTTTTCAACTGATTGAGAAAAGGAATATTCATGATCGAAAATACGGAAATCCCCATCCCCTGCCAGAAATGCGGTGCAAAGACTAAGAAACCCATCAGTTGGTTGAAGACCAATCCCGATTTCACCTGCAGTTGTGGTGCCGTCACCGAAATTGACGCGACTCGCCTTAACCAACAAATCGCCAGTATCGAGAAGGAACTGAAATCGTTCAGCAAACTGTTCGGTAAACGGTGATGTTTCTTTAGCATCTGATACCACAGCAAGCAGCTGACTAACTTTGTCAGAGTTGACGCTCATTTTAAGCTGGGCTGGTTTCATGCTGCTTGTTCCTTCTCTGCTTTTTCGGAAGCTGCTTCAGGTGGGAAAACTGTGTCTAGCGAACATTTCACACCCAATCTATTTAAAGCCCACACGATTTCACGACTCTCTTTAAGCCCTGGCTTGCGAATGTTGTTTTCGTAATTGCGCAGGCGGCTCGGTAGCCATCCAAGTGAGTCAGCTAGCGTTTGGCCTGATATTTTTTTTGATTCGCGCAGTTCTTTTATAATGTTCATGTGACACCTTCACTAAATGTAACTCAATTATTCACGCTACGTGACACATTGTCAAACAGTTGTATTGAAAAATATATTCAAAGTTGATTCGCTTGCGACACGTTTTGTGCTATTTTAGAATGGTCACTATAAAAATTTAGAATGTTTAAGGAACGTGGATAATGGCTGAACCATTAAAGCAGGCGCGACAAGACCCGCTGGTTAAAAAGGAAATTAGTGAAAGGTTTAAAGAAGTTGTTGAACGCTCTGGCCTAGACCCTTCAGTAATAAATTTTCGTTGCGGCTGGAAGGCGAGAACCAGAATAAACAACTATATCAGTGGAGCTAGAACACCTGGTGCACAAGAGCTAATTGAGCTTGATAAGGTTATGTACCCTATTATGGGCGAGTATGTAAGCTTCTATATTTTGCATGGCAAGCATGCCAGTGACGTAAAAGAAGGCGTGGTTAGTGGTGGCGTAAGTAATGCTGCGGTAAACCGAGCGCTTTCAGGTTTGCTAAACGATTATGTTGAAATGGGAAGGTTGGTGGCCGAACCGAAGCTGACCACCTCAAAGATACTTTTAGACTTTAATGAGTTCTACCTTCCTCGCGAGGTGAAGAACGATAATCATCAAGAAAGCTAACCCCTGAAATTTTTGACATTCTAACTCTCGAAACTCTTCTGGCCTCGCAGTTCTGCAAGGCCAATTTTCTCCATTCAGACAGCTGATGCATTTGAGTGTCAGACTTACCGTTGTATATAGCCTCGTACATATCAAGCAATTGCTCAGCGCTTTTCACGCCAGATTCGCAATCTGAAGCGCTGCGAGATTCAGAGGTGAAATATCTGTATAGCTTAATCATAGCAAAGCCACCAAGAATCAAAGAAACTGAGAAGAATTCTACTGCATACATGGTTAACTTACCTCCTTGGTAGACTTCAACAATCCATGGCATATAGATATTGCCTGCCAGATCACAACAATTGTGATTATGCAATTTATGGCTGGAATGCCGTTCTTATAAAAGAACCCAAATGAATTTAGCTCTAATATGTACCTATCGCAGTACCTTATGAGCTGCATCAACCCCATAACAGCGTATGAAATTAATATGGTGTCTGTGCAATAGCAACTAGCTAGCGAAAACCGCTTCAAAACCCAAAATACGACAAATAATAAAACCCAGTCACTTAACGCAAAGCCTAAATACCAAAGAGCTGCCACCAATTCTTTCAGTGAGTTGTCACCAAACATAGAGCCTATCAAAAGCTCCCAGCATATTTGCAAGCAGGCCATTAAGATGGTTAAAAACAAGACCGGTTCAAACGAAGATCTTTTTATAAGGTAGTGAGGGAATAAAAATCTAAAAACTGAAGTTGTGAGAAGCGCCACAAGCCAGATAGCTAATGACGCTTTACTAAAATTAGTCAGGTACTCATATATCATTTAGTTGATGGCGGCTCATTACCACTACCGTTACCACTAGTTGTCGTGATTGTACAAAACCACGGCACCAGGGAACAGACAGTAACCGCACTCTCCTTTTCGCTTTGAGGTGGCTCATTACCGCTTCCATTGCCACCAGCTACCGCAGCCGATGAGATTATTAAACCAGCAAACAGAGTGCCAACGCAAGCGATATTTCTTTTCAAGTTGTTCATTTAATGATCCTTTTATGTTGTATGTGAGAGCAACCGAATGCCGCTCTCCAACTAATGCTACAACATAAGTGTTATCGGACAAACAACCTGTGCCATTAATAGTAACACTTAATTGAAAATAATGTCACGTTTTGTGTTGCATATTTTTATCATTGGTATATATTAGTATTCACGAAACGTGAACAGAGTGATAAAAACCATGTCCTCAACATTCAACGACTTGATGAGCTTTCAGAAGTCTCAAATAGTCTCAAAAATCGTTACCAAAGTGATGTATGGGAAGTCATTCACTTGGTCACCAGCTGCTGGTGAAATTAAGCCACAGGCTGTCACAGTGCGCTTAGATGAACATTCAGATATTCCTGTAACCCTGCCCTCTGAAGTTAAGAGCGTTGTAAACAAAGCGCTTACCACTTTTAACTGTGCGCCTGACGGGTTCGAACTTTCGGATTTCTTACCTTACGAAAAGGACTTGGCAGCATGATTACCTTCATAACCGCTCTATTTCTGTTCGCATTCATGTTTATTTTCGCGTTCTTTGTGCGTGTCTTAACAATGCCAGGAACAGAAAAGTGATATTTGCAACGTTAACCACCCTTTTCATTGGCTACTGCTACGCATGCTTTTGTGTTGTGAAGTCGGTGAATGGGATTGATTGGAAGTAACTAGCGCCCCCTAAGGGGCACAAACCACTGGCTACTGAGTTTTGGACGGACATAGCAGCCAACAGCATGAGGATAATAACCCATGGAAATAAGACCGGCAACAAATCAACCAGGCATGTTCTACCTGATTTGGAATGATTCAGGTGTAGAGGGTGGCCCACGATTTACCAAAATTGAAACTGTTGATGGTAAGCCATCACAGGACGCAATCCTAATGAACGGCATGCAGCACGTAGAGACTCTGCATATTCAACGCAATGCTGTTACACCATTCTTTGACGCAGCAGCCGACGCTGGCGTTCCTGTTCGCGCTGAGGTTATTAGGACTAAAGCAGGAGTAGCAGCATGATCGTATTTAAGAAGCGTAAACACGCACAATCTTTTTGTAATTCAGCAAATCAATTTCCTTGGTTCAACTTAATGGTGCAAGCAGTACCGGGCGGCTGGACTCTTACCCGCGCTTCTGGCGTGAACAACTCAGTAAAGGCTCAATAATGGCAAGCATTAATGAGGTGGCGAAATCTTACATAGAGAAAAAGATAAAGGTTGATGAGAACGGATGCTGGATTCCAAGTAACAAACCTAGACCCAACGGATACGTTAGGGCTTCTTTTCTGGGGTCTAGTTGGTATATGCATCGCCTTTCATTTAATGCGTTTAATGGTGAATTGGATTCTAGCAAAGATGTTTGTCATCGGTGTGATGTTAGAAATTGTTGCAACCCTGAACACCTTTTTCAAGGCACTAGAAAGGTAAATATGCAGGACGCTGCAAAAAAAGGAAGACAAGCAAGAGGTTTTAAATTGCCTCAAACCGTCATGACGGGAAAAGACAAAGAGTGCGCACTTTATTTAATAAAGAAAGGCTGTCAATACAAAGATATTGCTGTGCTTTTTAAAGTTACCAATACAACGATAGGCCGCTTAGCCCTATCAAATGGAATAAAAAGGAGATCTGCATAATGGCCTCAAGAGGCGTGAACAAAATCATTTTATTAGGGCATATTTGCCAAGACCCAGAAGTAAGGTATATGCCTAACGGAAACGCAGTGGCTAATTTTAGTCTAGCCACCAGCGAGAACTGGAAAGATCAACAGGGGCAACCGCAAGAGAGAACTGAGTTCCACCGCTTAACAATGTATCGCCGCTTAGCAGAAATTGCTGGCGAGTATTTGAAGAAAGGTTCTCAGATTTATGTAGAGGGCAAACTTCAAACACGTAAATGGCAAGACCAGCAAGGCAACGACCAATACACCACCGAAATCATTGTTGATCAGATGCAAATGCTTGGTGGGCGTCAAGGGGGTGCGCAGAACGGACAAGGCTTTCAGTCAATGGGCAATAACGGAAGCGGAACGCCTGGGAATAATTCTAGACAGTCTAGCGGATCACGCGGGGCCAACAGTGGAAACCAACCGAATAACGGACGCGGTAACCAGGGTGCGTCCCAGAATGGGATGAATCAAGGCGGCAAGCCACCACCAATGGCAGAGCCGGACTTTGATTTTGATGATGACATACCTTTTGCCCGGTTATTTATGCAGCACCGCGCAATGCACTTAGCTTGTTAATTGAATAAGCCCCTTCGGGGGCTAAGGATAAACCATGAACAACATTATGTTAGACCTAGAAACAATGGGCAAAGGCTCAAACGCCGCTATCGTGTCAATCGGCGCGGTATTCTTCGACCCTCTTACTGGTGAGATAGGCGAGCGGTTCTATAAGCGCATTTGGCTAGATAGCGCTGTCAAGTATGGCGAACTGGATGCAAGCACGGTTGTATGGTGGTTAGATCAAAGCGATGCTGCCCGCGCTGAGATTGATCACGAAGACAGTGACAGTTTACCTCATGCGCTGACTGATTTTAGACACTTTGTTCGTGATGAACGGAAATGCGCATTTGGAGAAATTCGCGTATGGGGCAATGGGTGCACATTCGACAATGTAATTATTGCTAACGCTTTTAAGAAAGTCGATGTCTCTAAACCTTGGTCTTACGCTGGCGATATGGATGTACGAACCATTGTTGAGTTAGGCCGCAAGCTTCTTAATTTCGACCCTAAGAAAGACATGCCGTTTGAAGGTGAAAAGCATAACGCCCTAGCCGATGCCATTCACCAGGCTAAGTATGTTTCTGCTATTTATCAGAAGTTGGCTGAAGATACTCATCGCGATGAGGTAGAAGCAGCATGAAGCGACAGATATTCGTTAACGGTAAGCCCCACTACGCCACCGCACAGCTAGTGGGTAAAGTTCAAAGCATGGTTGAGCATAATTACACAGTAGCGCAGATAGCAGATCTCATTCGAAGAACGATACCTTTCACGCACAAGTTAGTTATGTCGATTAAAGATGAAGCACAAATGGGGAGAGTGGCGTGAAAACACGACAAGAAAAACTAGCGCACTACGCAACCGCAAAGCGAATCACGACAGGGGTTATTCATCAGGTCGTTGATGGCTCACTAGAACGCTTCTATGTTGGAAAGTTGAGAGGGAACATCGTTGGCTCTGCGACCAAGTACAGATTTAAAACCAAAGAAGATGCGTATCAGTGTGCTTATGACTTTCGAGAATCTTGCCGCGAAGAATTGGCGCAACACAATGATAAGAAAATCGGGAGAGTGGCGTGAGTGAATTACAAGACATGCTTCGCGTACAAGCGAGGCTCCACAGAAAGCAAGGCGCTAATGCGCTGGGCGATTTGTTTGAGAATGCTAATGGTGAAATTGAAACCCTACGCACACAACTAGCAAAGGCTAATGAAATAATATCTGCGTTGTCACTTGAAACCGATAATGCAATAACGCTGCAAGCAGAAAGGAATCAGCTAAAAAGAGACTTAGCAAAGGCTAATGAGCGTGTGAAGGAGTTGGAGCTACCTAGGAAGCGCAATTTGGAGTTAATAAAAGCGCTATTCTACGCGCCAAGTTCGCCTGTAACGGCTAAAAAAGCCAAAGAAATAGAGGATTGGTTTATCAAGTTTGAACAACTACGCAAGGAGCAAGAGTGATGATTGAATTAAAGCGATATTCATGGTGCCATGACGAGCAAAAAATGATTGAAGATTATCTCGGTGCTTACGTTAGACAAGAGGAAGTTTTAAGCCTTAGAAATAAGCTAGCAAAGGCTAATGAGCGTGTGGAAGAGCTTCAAGACGCCCTAGTTGATGATGCTAAAGCTAAAGCCATGCTTAATAAACTAGCTATGGAAAACGGCGAACTCAGCATAAAAGCCAGCGGCAATATTTTTCACGTGTTTTGCGAAACGTTCGTTGAGACATTCAAAGCTGCCGGTGCAACCAACTATTTAGTTGCGGAGTTCAATAGCGAAGAACTTGGGGCGTTCACCGTAACGATGCAGCGAAGCGAAGGCTTAACTGTTTACCAAAAGCTGAATGAGGCTAATGAGCGTGTTAGGGAACTTGAAGATCGCTGTTCTTCGCATGAAAAAGATATGTTTCGCCAATGTGTATTTATGGAAAAGACGGCCGAAAAGCTAGAGCAACATAGAGAGTGGCAAGCAACGGCTAGTGTATTGCGCAGACCAACGCGGGAAGCAAGAAGGGCGGTAAACAAATTCGCCATAGAGAAGAAAGTAGAAGCGCTTGAGGATGTTCTTCAAAGTTACGTACCAGCTAAGTTCCACCCGACCACTTACGCAATTCAGGCTTTTAATGATGGGGTATCTCATTTGTTCGCTCATATTCAGGAGAGAATCGAACAACTACGCAAGGAGCAAGAGTGATGAAAAGCAACGTTATAGAAATAACAGTAAGCGGAAAAACAGGCTCAGGAAAAAGCGAAGTTTTAGAAGTTATAAGTAACGCGCTTTTTTCTCACTACGGAGTTGGCGTGAATATAACAGGTAGCACCTGCACTGGCGCAATAGAAGAAGCCAGAGAAACAGGGCAAACCGCAAATTATAAAAATAGCGTTTTTGTTCTATTTGAGCAGAATGTAAGCGGCCAGTTAACAGTGCATACGCCAAGGGCTCAAGGATTGCCACAACTACGCAAGGAGCAAGGCTAATGATTGGCAAGAAATTACTTTCTTCGTGGGCAATAATCCCCTTGTTTTGCCGAAACCAAGAGCCTGAGTTAATTTCAGTTATTAAACCCGAAGATCGCAGTTATAAATTCATACAAGACGGTGAGATAAACGGCAGGCGAAGCAAAGGTGACCGTAAGCGCAATCCTAGATGGAGAAGGCAGTGATGACTAACCAAGAGATTTTAGCGAATGCGCCTGAAGGCTGGGCTGGTATTTATATTTCAGATGGCTTCTACCGCTGGATTATGGAAGACGGTACTCACTCAAACCTCATCAGCAATGAAGTTTACTGCAACGCCCAAAGTCACGAACGAAGCCGCGATGACATTGAGCGAATCGTCTATCTTGAAAGTGTATTGAAGGGGGAAGCAGCGTGAAATTAAGCCACTTTAAGTCTATGTCAAAACTTCGAGTGATCTTCTATCTCGTAGTTCTCATCATTTGCCTTGCTAGTTCCTATCACAGTATAAATGTGTACATTGAATGTGAAGGAGAAGTCCTACGAGGTATGTTCAAACTTGTGTGTGTTGAGGGTAATTAAGTGAATGACTTTCTTTCCGATCAAGAAATTGAAGAACTTACCGGTGCTAAGCAAGTAAGTAAGCAAAAAGAGATTTTAACAAAAAATCGAATATACTTTGTTGAGCGTACAGATGGAAAAATAAAAGTGTGCTGGCACCACGTTCACAACCCTATGGTTGATAAACAGTCTGGTACAGATTCGCTAATTAATTGGGAAGCAGCATGACCAAAAGGAAAAGCCGTAAAGACGCATGGATGCCCCCGCGTGTTTACAGAGGTAAGTCAGCTTATGAGTATCACCCCAAAGGGGGTGGTGCTATCAGGCTTTGCAAACTCGACGCAAAGAACTGGGAAGTATTAAAAGCCCACGAAGATGCAGTTCAAGCGCTTGAAGCCAAAGAGAACCTTTCGGGTTTGGTGAACGACTTTTTTGAAAGCGCTGATTTTTCTGATTTATCGAAAACTACGCAAGCTGATTACCGCAAGTATAGCCGTAAGGTTTTATCGGTATTTGGTAAAGTTCACCCCGACAACTTAGAACCTCGCCACGTTCGCGCATATATGGATAAGCGTGGAGCGAAGTCTAAGACACAAGCCAACCGTGAAAAGGCTTTTCTTTCTCGTTGCTACCGCTGGGCTTACGAACGCGGCCTAGTAAAACAGAACCCATGTAAAGGCGTTAAACAGTTTAAAGAAACTGCCAGAGATAGATACGTTGAAGACTGGGAGTATAAAGCAGTATTTGAAAACGCCCCACCCCATGTGCAAGCAGCAATGGAAATTAGTTATTTGTGCGCGGCACGTAAAGGTGATGTTCTCTCAATGACGTGGGATCAGATACGTGATGAAGGTATTTTCATTCAGCAAGGCAAAACGAACGTAAAACAAATTAAGGAATGGACCCCACGCCTTAGAAAAGCTATTGAGTTAGCCAAATCGCTGAGAACGGGAAATATCATTAGTCGGTGGGTTATCTGCCAGTCTAATGGAAAGTGCTACACAGGCCGAGGTTTCGATCAAGGCTGGATGGATGCGCGTGAAGTAGCTAGAGCAAAAACCAACATGGCTTTAGATTTCACGTTCCATGATTTGAAAGCGAAGTCTATCAGTGATTATGAGGGCAGCACGAAAGAGAAGCAGATCTTCTCTGGCCACAAAACAGAGCGCCAAGTTAATACTTACGATAGAAAAGTGAAAGTTGTTCCTAGTTTAGATAGGTGAATAGTATGGGCAAAAAAATTAATATGGAATTTACTAACCCGTTTAAAAAGAAGAAGCATAAGCCAAAGTATACTGTGGCGCTTTACGAGTTTATTCAGACAGAGCATCCAGTATTAATAATCAAAGAAAAAACAGGTGTGGAGTATCTCGACCAATGTGGAGGCATAGCTTGCTCTCAGAACAGTTACGAGGGATTTATAGTGAGCTTCCACGATATTGGTGAAGATTTTAGTGATTGCCAACTTGGGTGTGCAGACATATGCCCGCAGTTCCCCTCTACTCAGTTATCGGCGGCTAAAGAGATTGATAAAGCTATTAAGGCATACTTTAGTGATTTCGAGCCTAACCTTCGTTTTGAGTTTGATTTCGAGCGTGTAGACGAGCTCATGGAAAACTGGTGGCCTGTAAAGTTAACAGGTGAGTGCGGGGGGAGAATGTTGAAAGATCACCCGGCAATTTATACTAGGCAGAACAATTGTGACTAAGTGCTTTATCAATACTGAATGGGATGAACTGGACGGAGCTGCAAAGAATAACCTCAACGTACACCAACAAGGAAAATTTCAACAACGCAAAATGGAATTATTTGAAGCTGGTTATAGTTGGGAAGATGCCGAAGAAATTCTAACTGGATTTATCTGGGATGAATCAGAAGACGCGTAAAGTGTCTTGTTTGTAAGAAATACGCGTTCTTGCTAGGAAAAAGCGTTAGGAAATAGTTAGGAAAGAATGGTCACAAAGAATTAAACGGCTAACCTTTAAAGCTTTAAAGTATTGTTTTTAAAGGTTTTTTAATTGGTGCCCGGGGCCGGACTTGAACCGGCACGCTGTTACCAGCGAGGGATTTTAAATCCGTGTGAACAGTCTATTAGATACGTGGGATAGGCGGGTATCGTTCCTAACAAAAGCACTTATTTAAGTGTTTGATTTGCCGTATTTGGGCTAGTTCTTGTTAGGAAATAAAAGGCGTCCTTGCCCCTTTCACGTTACGCTGCGTCCTCAACCCTATAACTTAGGGGTTTGTACCCCGCAGTTGCATTTGAAGCAACCACCAGTCCTCGCGTATCAGAACCAACATAAAGTACGACCATGAAAGTGGGAGTAATGCTATCTCGGCCCCCAGTTGGTATATCCAAATCGCCGAGTCGTGCAAGAATTCTCGTGCCATCTATTTTTATAGAGTCGCTATTTTCATTGCTGATTTTCTTACCATCAGCAATAATTTCAACTTTTCTTATCCCATTGTTGCTCAAATCTAAATAACCGCCATCAGTCACAATGCCAGTTGATGAACTTGGCTTAAGCTGCATAACCTCCCTATTTGAGCGGCCCTTATATGCAACAATGTTGCCTTGGGTTGCCAGCTCAAAATCTAAAGTTTCCATTGTGCTCAATATTGCATTTTCCTCTAATGCTGCAACGTTTACGATGACTGTATCTGTAGATGTTGCACCTTCGCTATCTTGTGCTTGAACTCGAAACTCTAATGTTTGTGCAGTTAATGAGCTAGGTGCCGTGAACTCTGGGGTAGCTGTGTTAGCAAATTCAAGAACTACTGCATCTGCTCCGTTATCCACTTGCTCCCAACCGAATTGAGAAATCACCCCATCTTCTGGGTCGGAGCTAAGGGTTGCATTTAATTGCACTCGCACACCCGCTGCCACGGATTGGTCGGGGCCAGCGTTGGCGGTTGGGGGTTGGTTTGCGCTCTCCTGCACCACGTTTACAGTCCTGACAACTTCGTCTGCCGTATTTCCTGCATTATCAGTAACGTTATATAAAACAGAGTAAACCCCCTCTACGTTAGTGTTAACATTATCGCTTATCTGTAATAGGTTGGATATATCCCCATCTACATTATCATTTGCTGTTGCGCCTTGGTCGATGTAATTACTGCCCAAAACAACATTAACAACGCTTGGTCCTATCAATGTGATAACTGGTCTCACCGTTTCTTCCACTTGACCAGATTCTAATGTTATCACTACATCATCAATGCTAGTTGCTATCCCATCAAAAACTTCACACCTTACTGTCTGAGATGTCCCTGCCAAGTTTACAGGTGGGGTAAATGTTATGGTTTGAGATTCTAAATCAATATCGCCATTTTCTAAGCCTAAATTGGTGCTTCCTACCTGAACCCATTTGTATGTCAACAAGTCACCCGAATTAACATCAGAAGCGGCCGCCGTTATACTAACCTGTTGGCCAACTGTAGCTGAAAAATCCTCACCAACACTAACGACTGGGGCGCTATTCAGTGTCGGCTGGGCAATTACCGTAACCTCTACAGTGCGGGTGTCAGCATCGACAGAGTTGAAAGAGTGATTGTAAGTAAGCGTATATGTACCGTTTGAATTTACATCAACACTTCCAGTCGGCGCTACATTCGCCGTTGTGCCATCTTGGTTAACCGCTGTACCAATTGGCGCGACGAATGCGCGGCCTCTGATGTGTGTTAGTAAATCCCTGTCAGGGTCGAGTTTGATAACAGGCTTACTTGTATTAGCGGTGACATTTATTGCATTAATAATAGGAACAGATGAATACTGACCAGTCTGAAGTTCGCCTGAGTGCGACACAAATAGTCTATTTCTGGTCAGGTCAAAATAACCGGAAGCTGGTAGTGCGTGAAGGCCGTCCTTATCACCAAGACCAGACGCATTTTTAAGTAGCGCTTGGTCATACGGATAAATTTCCCAAGTGCCTCTGCCGCCTTGCTTAGCCTCTGCTATATCAGCCATGTCGAAGAATAATGCGCTCGTGTATTTATCATCCTCTATTGCCGCTGAGTTTCCAGCTGATTCAGACTCACGCTTTTTGTAAACATTTTCAACTGGGTCGTAATACCATGTTTTATACTTATATTCCAAACCAAGATTTACACGACTTGGTTGAATTGTTGCACCTTCATAGTAACCTCTCCTTAATCCGCCCTTAAGCAATACCAACACCACTAAAGTTCTTGTATTAGGTATTACAAATGAAGTTATAACCCTGCTTGATAGGTTCCACCATTTATTGAGTGTAAACTCACCGTTTTCCCTCTGCATTATTTGGTTGTTATTCAGGGGAGCCTTTAATGCGTCGTTGTTATTAGCTACAACGAAATCATCATACTCGAATCTGTCATAGAATTTTTTAGGCTTGCCTTGTGCATCATCACCTGTAAATGGATACTCCATTACGGTAGGTTGACCAAATAAAACTGTTGCGCCTGCGCTACTATTAGGTGTTAATTCTGCTAAATTGAAAGGTCGAACACTGGGGCCGAAATCAAAACGACTTGAAATTGATTCTTGCGGAGCAAATGACAATATTTCACCACCGAAAAAATCAACTAAGCTTGGCGGAGTTATACCCATCGCGCCCGCTTGACGGTTAACTCCCTGCATCCCGTAATTGGATTCGATAGTTGAATTGGCTAGGTCACTGGCATCTTCAACAACAAACGTAGAATGCACCCTATTACCACTTGTATCATACCAATTTAGGTGATTTACAATTAGCTTGCCGTCCTTGTGTGTCATACCCACAATTCTAAAGAACGCCGTAGGAACGCTTGGGTCAAGTCTAGTAAACGAACCATCAACAATATCGCCAGTAACCGATACGGGCGCTTGAATTTCAACCAGTTGGTCTACGTCATTCAATATAGTCGCAGGGTTGAAAGACGTCGGCATTTGATACTGCCCGATAAGGTACTGCTTTTCGATGAATAAACTTTGCCCATCTTCAGATATGCAGAATCTACCAGATGAACCTGATAGATCTGAATTCGTTGCAGCGATCGTACCTTCGTACAAAAACTTAACGTCACTGGCAAGTGGCAGAGTTAAAGGGTCTATCTGCGTTACAGGTCCAGTTGCAGCCACAATTACAGTTACCGTTACAGTTTGGGCTGCATTACCATTACTGTCTGTATGGTTGTACGTAAGTGTATATGTGCCAGACGTATTCGAATCAACTGTACCTGTAGGCGTAACCGTAACATCAGCATCCAAATCGTCTGTAGCTGTAGCGACTGGATAGGTAAAATTATCACCTTCATTAATGTTATAAGTTGTTTGAGGTGGGTCAAGCGTTATTTCTGGTGGTAATACACCGGCCTCATTCACATTAACCGTAACCGTAACTGGTGTAGCTTCATTTCCGTCTGAGTCAGTGTGATTATAGGTAAGTGTATATGTGCCTACAGTCGAAGTGTCTACAGTGCCACTTGGGGTCACCGTCACATCAGCATCGACATCATCAGTAGCGGTAGCAGTTGGGTAAGTAAATGAATCGTTTTGATTGATATCATATGTCGTTTGAGGAGGCGTAAGAGTGATTACTGGCCTAGCGTCAACATATGACTCCCAATGCCCTGTAGAGTTGGGCATATTCTTTAGGGTAATGTCGTTACTGCCTATTTGGTCAGGCATGACTAACGAATCACCGTTAGTGCCTTCACCATTGTAGCGGTGTACTGGAACACCGTCTCGCTCAACCTCAAATAGTTCTATAGCAAGGGGCGCATCAATAGTTGTTTCTAACCCTCTACGCCCTAAAAAACTAATAGCCATTCTGTCTGTGAACGGTTTCGTATCGGCAATAACCCCATTTCTCGATAGAGTTACATTCTGGCCATCGACACGCTCAATTGAATAAGTATCCATGACTGAAAAGTCATAATCGTACATCGCGCTAGTGTTAAACAATATCGGGTCACTAATATCTCCATTGAATCTTGATATCGGCGTGGCTATGGCATTTGTTTCAAAAACCCAGTCGCTAGCACCTGCTGAAGCCGTGCCGAAGATTTCCATATCTTCGTTACCGGACAAGCGGCGAAATCGTATGGTTATTTTGAAATTCTCATTAGCCGCTATATTAATTGGTGAAGTAAATTCACCATGCTGGTTTGTTGTACCTTGCGCGTTTAATAAAAGACGTTGTGCCATTTTGATTCTCTCTATATTGTAATTAAAATTGTGTTAGACCATGCGCCTACTAGCGCACCGTTTAGGCATCGGCATCTGATATTGTATTTGCCTGAAAAAATGCTAAATACTCCAAATACTCGCCATGTTCTCTACTGCCAGTTCGTGCGCTTCCTCTAAGTCAGCGAGCGTCACATCAGTCATAACGCCTGTGGGCGTATCAGCTAGAGACCATTTGATGTCGCGTACCCCTCGGCGCCTTGCGGCCAAAATGGCATTGGCCATGCGCGATATACTTTGTTCATCGGCATCGTATTGATTGTCGCTTGATGTGGTCACAATGGCGCTATCAAGAAGCTGTTGGCGGGATGCTTTGAATTGGTCAACTTGCTCTTGCTGAGCAATGCTATCTCTGTTTTCTTGAGTTAGGCGTTGAATGTAGATTTCGCCAGATTGCTCTTTAGCTAATAGGGCGTGCCATACGTCTATTGGATTGCCATCTGAATCTTTTCGGGTCAGGCCTTCATAAATTGAACCGGAATGTGTGGTTCCATTTATTGTGTATTCCCAGTTGATATCGCCATGGGCGGTTTCTTTATATGAGTCGACTTCTGAAAAGTCATTTTCATTAATAAAATTTAGCATCTTAGCGCCTTAGAAATTCACTTTTAATTTTGATAGGTTGTTCACCGTCTGTAAGCGGTATTTCTTCCCGATTTCTAAATTCACTAAACCGGAAACTATCAAGACAGCATATCTAGGAGAGCTCAGCAGGCCACTAAAAGTACCTGACAAAGTAAGGTTTTCATTGCCAATGGGAAGATTGTCCTCGCCACGGATATTGAATCCTACGTTCACACTTATCCCTGTTGGTTCTTTATGAGAATTGAGAGGCAAGTAGAACAGTATTTCATCAGTCTTTCTCGCTGTGCTTACGGCCACTACAGAGTGGCCACCATTAGCTAAACCAAACACATCTAAATTTGTATTTAGCGTGTGCAGATAAGTAGCCCAAGGCGTATAGCCCTCTCCGGCGTTATCCATAACACGGATGGCCACATTGGGCGCATCATTGCTGGCGTTCGTACCCTCATATTGAACTGAGTGCTGGTATTTTGCAGACCCCGTGTACATAGCTCGCGTTTGAATGTGCACAAAGCCACTGTTTGTGGAGAATGGGTTTAAGGGGTAAGTGCCAGCGCCAGTAGTGCTATATAGTGCTGAACTGCCTGCTGGCTCTGCGTCAATATCTTTCGGGTTAGCGGATGGGTAGTAGTCACCAAAATCTCTTAGTGCGAAGAAGTTGAAATCAGCAACGTTGGTGATGACCTTGCCTGCTGAAATATCATTTTGAGCGCTAATTACATCTCTAGTTGCGCCACTTCCCAAATACCCCTTTGTAACAACGTCATCATTAGCACTTGGAGCAGCGGCTTTAATTCTACCGTTAGAATCACGCTTTACGAAGCTATTAGCTGTAGCGGTGGCGCTTGCGCTACCTACTAAGCTTTGTATTTCAGTAATTAACTGTTGCGCTGCTACGCCAGCTGATGCAGCGGCAGCTGCGCTAGGTTTAATTGTGGCTGATGTAGTTCCGGTGCTACCAGGCCAATTGTTGTAAAGTGTAATGGTGTTACCACTTACCGACTTCACCTCTACCGGTTCGTTGTAGTTACCGGCGGTTAATGCTGAATTAGCTTTTACGCTATCCAAGCTTGGGCCCGTATTAACCGTTACTGTCTTGCTGCCATTAGTAAAAGACAGGCTAGAGCCCGTCCAAAATGTTGCTGTCATAATTAAGCCGCCATTCTATTTTCTTCGGTTCGTATTGCTAAGTCGTAGGTATCGAGCGTTGCAGCCGTACCAGTAAATTCAAATTTGTAGGTGTTGTTGCCGGGTTGAGGGGAGTTATCTCGGGCTATAATGGTTGCATCTGCGCTTTCAGTTACAGAGTACGAACCCGCTTCGTACTCAGCTACGCGAGTTGCTTTAATTTCACCACTCTTTATGGTTGTGGAGTTTCTAATTAGCCGCCAATTAAGAGTTCTCGTTCCATTGCTAACCTGTGATTGCGTGGTGAAAAAGTTCCTTACGTAAGCAGTGACTGTTATGTCAACTGCGTTACCAACACTTCCAGCGTGAGAAACAGTTACATCGAAATCATCGTCTTCGTTATATCCTTTAATTGAAGATAGCCCCTCAATGAATTGCGCATTGATTAACACTTTTGCTGGATTACCGTTCTTCGCTTTTTTAATTGCAAAAACCGCATTTGTGTCGTTTTGAGAGCCTTTGCCTACCCACCCAAGATAGGTGCCATCATCGCGCCATATTGAACGAAATCCAGTTCCAGAGGATGATATTAACGCCCCGCCCTGAACTGTTCCTGTAAATGTTCCTGAAGCTGCGCTAAGTGAACCGCTAAATGTTCCAGTAGCACCATTTAATTGCCCGCCAAAACTTCCCGTGGTGGCGTCGATGTGACCTATAAAGACATAGCGACCGTTATCGGTATCCCAAAAGACTACGGGATTACCTTCATCATCAAGGGTTACAACCTGCTGTGCTTGCCAAGCTATCTGTGAAACGCCATTTTGACTATCAAGGCTAATAGCGGAGACTACGCCATTTGCATCAGTTCTTAGCAGTATAGATGCGCGTATCCCCTCTATATCGCCTTTGTTATCAGTAGCGAGTGTTAAACTTGCAGACGCATCCTCTTCAGCGCCAGACAGACGTGATTCGATAGCCGTTATAGAAGACTGTGCGCCATCCGCTTTGCTTTCTGCACGTTGCGCTATAGTGTTAGTAGCACTTAGTCCAGTGGTGGCATTGTTTACTGTATTACTGAGCTGGTTAACTGCGTAGTTGGCAACATCAGCGCCTTCTTTAGCGCTATCCGCAGTAACTTCAATCTGTTGCGCAAAAGTAAATAGTGCATCGTTTCCTTTTTGGCTGTCTTGCACTTTGGCCTGAACGCCACTAAACGCACTAGCGGTTCCATTCGCAGTTGTTTCAACAGAGTCAAGGCGAGAAAGCGCACCCGTCAAACTACCACTCAACCCCGATACGCTAAGGTTTAATTGCTCTATTGCGCTAGCATTACCCTCTGCATCGGTCTCTACCTGAGATAAGCGCTTATTGGTCGCGGTAATGGCGTTACCGTTTGATAGTGTTACCGCTTGTAACTCACCAATATCTTTAGCGAGAGAGCCTTCAGGCGAAACATCAATCTGTAGTTGGTTAACCGCTAGTGCAAATGATTGGTTGGTTTCCGCTTCATCCATAAAAGCGGATAAGTCATTTACTGCCTGCTGCAGAAGTGCTGCTTGCACATCGTAGGTTTGAATTTGTTGAGAAGCGAGCCCCGCAACCTGCTCGGTGATCCCTAAGCTGTTTACCTGCTGTTGCACATCGCTAATTGATGACTCAACACCTTCAATGTCTTGCTCAAAGCTTTGAACGATGTCTTGAATAGTACCGGTTTGGCCGTTTAGGAATGTGGCCGCAGATACAGCCTTCTGAATGACATTGTTGTCGATAAGCTCTTGGCGTTTTGCTTCTAGTGCAATGATGGTGGCGAGCGCATTAACTCTCTGTTCAACGTTGCTAACTGTTATTGCGTTCTCGTTGAAGTAAGACGTTGATACACGTTGCGCTATCTCAGCTGCGTTGGCATTAATGGCTAGCTCGGCTGCGTTAACCCTGGATGTAACATTCGCTAAGTCTTGCGTAGTGGCATCTGCTTTACCTATCGTAATAGATGTTAACTTGAACTCATCACTGGCATCAGCACCAAGAACCAAACGAACGCGGGTTACTGTACCCGAGTAGTTAGGCATTGCTGAAAAATCAATTAGCAGCAACGAGGCTTCTTCTACGTAGTTAGCGTAAGTCTCAACTGAACTATCATCACGTTCGATGATAACAGTGCCAGACCAACCCGAACCGGATAAGCGCTGCAGAGAAACACGAATTAACTTATTTTCACTAGCTTCATAGTTGAGTGTTGCGTTTTCAATATCACCATGCGTTACCGTAATTTCATTGACACCAGCAGTAAGTGTTCCATTAACTGCCTGCCAACCTTGGGCACTGTCGAAGAAGTTAAAAGCATGAGCTGGCTCTAAAGCTGCAATAGACTCACTCACAATAGCCGTGGCTTTCGCGGTGATAATGCCAGGTACTAACGAAAGCTCTGATGATAAACTTGTTATTGCATCTTCAGTCTCGCCGATCCGCTTAGAAGCAAGTTCGACTTCACCAGAAACCCCATCAATCTTTAACGAGGCTTCAGTGAATTTATCATCAGCATAGTTGTAAGCGCGATTAACAATAAGGCCGTTAGACGGGTCACGATAAACTACCGCGTTGGTAAGTTCTTCACCCTGCTCTATCCGACGCGCCAGTTCAAGTTGATACGCTGCGTTTTCACTGATGCTTTGCAGTAAGAGCGCCTGTGCTGCTTCAGTGCTGATACGTTCTTGCTGAACAATACTTAGCGTTTGTGCTTCAAAATCAACAAACCGGTTATCAATATCTTCTACACTTAACTTTAAGCTCTCGATATCGACTGTGATCGGCGCAAGGATAGGCTCAACGATCTCAGTGATAGGCTGTGCATCATTGTGCGTGGTTGCTTCAACCGATACCCACTCAGAAACGCCAAGCGGATTGTGTGATCTCACCCAAATCTTATAGTTGGTGATGGGTGACAAGCCAGAAAACGTGTAAGAAGCTGCTGGCCCCCTAATTAACTCACCGGGCTCTGTCGCATTCTCATCAGTAATGGTGTAATCAAACGATACGGAACTACCCGCATTTTCTAACCACGGTATGACCTCGATATCAAAGTTAGAAATATTGAGGTTAATACTTGTTGGTGGCGAAGGAACCTGCATCACAAGAGGTATTTCAGCCCAGCCAGAACGCTTACCCAAACCGCCCAGTGCACGCACCTGAAAACGGTACTGACCCATATCAAAGCCTGAAAGCTCTACAGAGTGAGAAGCAACACGCTCAGTTTGTACGATTACATCACCTTTCAGTACACGATAATCAAAACGCTGAGATTCAGATACCCAACTCGCCTTTACTTGAACAAAGTTGTCGTAAATGTGCTCGATGTTTAAATCAGTGGGAACATCAGGCGTTTTGTTCGTATATGTAGTGTCTGGTAGTTCTGGCTTGTTACCTAGACCAAAGAAGTCATAAATATAAGGTTGGTGCTCACGAATAGAGAGTTTTACTTCTTCTCTATTTTCTTCCTTAGACTCAATTCTAAAAAGCTTTGCATCCCAAAATGGTAGGCCGCTCATGTATGTAACCGGAACAACGTCTCCTACATCATAGATAGTAGCCCACTTGGGTAATGTGATGGTTGTGCGAGTTTGCTGGCGCGATACCTCTAAATACGTTTTAGCGAACTCTAGTGCTTCGTAATAATTGCGGCATGTTTTTAGGTCAACGCTTTCTTCACGCAAGAAGCCATTGTCTTCAGCAAGCATCTGCTCGAAAAGCTCGCTATCAGGTTCAGGGTAAACCGCCTCTTGCTTACTGCCATCTGCTTCAGGGTCATAGTAAGTTACGCTTACACGGTTAAAGCGATTATTCTTGTTTCCTTCGGAAATCTTGCCCATTTGAAGAATGTCTTCTTCAAGAATAGGCTGATCAACAGGCGCGTTATCTTCTTCAATGATTAACGTGAGCTGGCCATTGATAATGGGCAGCCAGCCGCGCATCGGCTTAAGTAGCGTATTCACGTTTTCCAAAACGGTAGCACTAGTGTCCAATGCTACGTTGCAGCTAAATAAATCCCTGTATACTCCGCTACCCAGTTGTTCCTCGATATCTGAATCACACAACGCTTTGGCGTAAGTAAATGAGGCGCTATTGATGTAAGAAGACGGTAAACCTTTGCCGTAAATACTATTGGTTAAATAGTCCAACAACGCTGTAGCTGGGTTTGAGTAAGTAGTGCCAGTTAAGTCTGCAGTAAGGTTTGGCTCTGATGTAATTGCGGTTTCATCATCGTGATACTCTAAACGGATGTAAGAGCATGCTTTACCTTCGAGCTTGTCAGACGCTCGCCAACCAGCGCGGGTAAGTGTTGGGTCTGAATAATTACCCATGCCATTTGGAAAGTTTCTTACGAAAACAGCACGTTTGTCACCCGCGTAAAATGCATCATCATTCGATGAATTGGGAATATCATCAATATAGACTTCATCGATACTCTCAACTGCTTCACCCCACACGACGATGATATGAAGCAAGTCATTTGGGTAATCATCATCGTCGTTATCGTTTGTTTCTTTAAATACGATGTGACCCGTTTTCTTTTCAACTTTGCCGTATATCTTTGCAATACTTGCGTCAGTTTCAGCGCTAGTTAGTTCAGCACCTGGTGCTAACTGCTTTGGCGGGTCCGGCATAAGCCAGCCGAATATCGCTCCACCAAGAAACGAAACTGCATCGTCTAAAAAGCCCATTTATGGCAACTCCGGATCAGGAAATTTGGAACGCGGTCTTGTGGTGTCATAACCGTATGAAGCAGAAGAAGGCGCTTTACGCCCCCAATAAATTTTTCTTTTAGCCTTTGCAACATGATCAAAAGCAGTGTCAGTCGGATAGTTACGCTGCTGGCTCTTTGTATTCGTTCTTGTGCCAGCTTCCTTATCGAAATCAGCCCACACAGACGTTATGTTGGCTAGAATTTTTCGTTCCTCGGGGTCTAAATCGCGAGAATCTAAAAGCCCTTCAAATACATTGCTTGTAAAAATAAGGCCAAGGCTGTCGTAGTGCTGTTCATATATTGTGACGGGACCATTCATCCATCCTTCATTGAGGAACAGCGGCACGAAGCTATTTTCGTTAGCGTCTATCTCAATGCCGATATCGTTAGTCTTTGGCTCAGATGTTGATTCAATGTCATCAATACTTTCATCATCGATGTAGCCGGGGTAATAAGTGGCGCCTGCAAAGTCAACCTCGGTATCTGAGTCGGTGATATAAGCCCACTCACCATTGATTTGCATTTTCACAAGATAAATAGTTTTCCTCCCCGCGCGGTAGTTTTCCTTCAACCGTTGCAGGGTTATTGAATCCAGTTGCTTCATATTTGCTCGATTAGCTCAACGTAGTGCGAACCCCAGCGAGCCTTATCTGCTGTAGTGGCGTCACTGTCTCGATCTGTCATAGATACCTGAAACTCAACTTCAGAACCGTATTTGATGACAGAGGGGGCGAGATAATTTTGAATCAAGGTTTGAGTAAGCTTTACATCAACGTGGCCAGAAGAATTGGCGTTGGCATCCTCTAAAACTCTATAGGCTTTTTTACTGCCATTTATTTGAATGAAATCGCCAGCGATAACAGCGTCTACTTCATTGGGCTGCGCTCCTGCCAAAACGACAGTGCCTGCACCTTTATTCGCGGCCTGATACAAATAAAGCCCTGTTTGGGCTTTATGTGAAATCATTGGATTAGGTAGTGCGAAAACTTCAAATTCGCCTTGGTAGCTATCAAGCATCGCGTCGATGCGTGAGAACTCTCGATAAGGCTTTACTTGCGATTGAAGACTAAACTGGTAGTAAGGCTCTTTACCGCTTTTAGAGCGGTAACGTCTTAACCTAGCTTTTGGAATAATAGTGTGACTTATCAACTCGGTCTGAATTGATTCGAAATCATTAGTAGGAAACATTAACGCGGCCTTGAAAGTTGTGATTGCACTTTACGTAAAAACGCTTTTGGTAACTTATCAACGCGGGAAAGCAATTCCTCTGGTGACATATTTGCGCCGTGGAAAGTTATAGGGGCGCTAATGCTAATCCCTTCACCTTGACCGCGTGTTAAGTCGATAACCTTTTCGCGCGGGTGAAGCATGGCTAACTTACCGCCCTTTCCATCCATACCACCGATACGAGCGCCAGCGCCGGTAAAGCCACCACCGTCGTATGACGCTATCGCGGCACTGGCAGTAAGGGCTGATATTGATGCGGCGATAGGTTGTGTAATAGATAGCGCAGTACCCATGGCAGCAGGAGCCATTGCTGGTCCAACAATAGGAATAGCGGCCGTACTTTGGAAGGCATTAAGACCCGCCATCAATGAAGACGCTTGAGCGTTCAAAGCAAGTCCGGCGGCACCAGCTACTGCAGCACTTTTGCCAACAAACATCTGAACAAGTTGATACGCTAACCATTGTGCAGCCATTTGGCCTAAAGCATTGACCACACTTCTGGCCATTCCCTGCATGACGCCTTGGAAAGCATCACCCAAACTCTGAGAGTCAAATATTACAGACTCTAACGCGTTACCCATTTGCCCAGAGAAATTTTCAATTGTGCTAGCAGAAAGCTCATCAAAGTTTGTCAAATTTGATTCTGCTGCCTGTAGCCAATTATCCCAAAATGTCGTACTTTCAACGAATAGATTATCGTAAGCAGCAAAACCCCTTTGCTCAAACTTTTCCCAGAATTGCAGATCATCATCTGTCATCTGGTTATCAAAATTGAACGCATTAGCATTCATTTCATCTATGTAATACAGGCTATTTAAAAATGAATTTTCTGCTTGCTCTACAGGCTTAGTGTCTATGTTCGTAACAGACCCTTCAATTTTGAAGGGATTTTCAAGGCCTGCGAAGATATTGTCGGTTTCACCATAACCAAACTCAAAATCAATTGGTTCGCCTTTGATTTTTCTGGTTAGCTTGTCGTATTGATTAGAAAGATATTCTGCACGCTGAGTTAGTCTATCCAACTCTTCAGTATCAATGTCGGCGCCAACTATGTCCTTAAAAGCTATAAACGATAGTTTCGCCTCGGTTACAAACTTATCTATTTCAATAAAGTCGCGTTCAAAGCGTACAATTGAACCCTGGTAAAAATCATCAATTGCTTCAGCAATATCAGCTAGAGGCTCTACAAAAGAGGATGCCAAGCTAAACTTTAACTTCTGGCCTGCTGCCTCCAACCGTGCCATTTCATCAGAAAGTTCTTTTACTTTCGTTACATCTGTTTCTGATATAGCTAAGTTTAAATCTCGATACTCAGCAGCGAGCGAATTAATTGCCGCTCCATTGTCTTCAAGTGCCGGAATAAGTAGCGTGGCGTCGTTCGCAATGGACTCCATGTAGAACACCTGCTCTTTTGCAGATATATTCACATCATCCATCGCTTTTTTGACCGCAACAAGCACGTCAGAGCTCGATAAGCCTTTTAATGCATCTGCGGTCAATCCAACCCTTGGAGCCACCTGTTCAAAAAAGTCCTTGAACGGGCCTGCACCTGTAGCTAGGAAATCACCCAGCTTATCTTGAACATCTTTCGAAATATCAGCGAACTTCTCTTGACTGATATTAAACTGACCATAGGCGTAACTTAACGCCTGAAACTCTTCAACAGTAACACCGGCAAGCTTTGCCTGTGCATCTAACTCTTTCGCTGAGTTAACTGCGCTACTTGCCATAACCGCAAAAGAAGCAGTAACACCAGCTACTGCAGCTGCGGTAGTTACTGCCTGCTTCGATACTGTTCCCAGCTTTGAGTTAATTGCGGTGAAAGCCTGCGCGGTTTTGTCCTGCGCAGAGATAATAAATTCGTATTTACTCACTATTCACCTGATTATCAATTATTCGCATGGCTTCAAGGTATTTATGCGGCTGTTCGAGAACGCCACCTGACAGGCACAGTTGCCCCTGCTTGTAAAAGCCATAGAGATTTAAAAG
>JAKVCY010000016.1:0-44510 GCA_022448425.1 Thalassotalea sp.
TTACTTGATGGAAAATCGATTTGGGCTGAGAAAAATTTAGCTCAAATCTAAACTGACAGCCACCGATAGAAAAACGGGTAACTGTCAGATCAAGTCTGAGCTAGTACAAGTAAAGCCGACATATTCAAGTTATTTAATGGACAATTAATAATTGGCTCTTGTTCCTTCGTTGCGAATTTTAGCCAGCTATGCATTGTCTCTAGACCTGGCGTTACCGCCGTCCGCTTTTGGAACAAAACTGCTATTCATTACCCGATTTGATTTAACGCTAAAAATCAAATCGGGTAACTCAAATGAAGTAATTTTCAGCTCAGACTAATTAAAGCTAAATCAACTTAACCTCACTTCCTTTTTTGTTTTCACATCCGTTTCACATTCCCTTTGTCATGCTGTGCGTAACTTCAAGGAGAATGAATCATGAAAACAGCAAAACACTTATTATTGTCACGGCTACCAACATTCGCGTTCTTGGTATTGCCTTTACTGATGATCTACACACTTTCAAATAGCGCGTTAGCTTTTGAGGCTGAAGACATTGGGGCGAATACGTATAAACGCGTGCTTATGGTGCTATCAAGCTATGGGAAAGAGCAAGGTAAGACGCAACCCGGTTATGAATTTGATGAGTTTTCAAAAGCGTATTTGGTGTTCAAAGCGAACGGTGTCAATGTTGATCTCGCAAGCCCTCAAGGGGGCGCAATTGAAGCGGATAAATACGACCCGAACAAACCCTTTAATGCAGCAGTCCTTCAAGACAATATGATTATGGCAAAGCTAGCTAACACATTAAAAATAGCTGACGTTAGTGCCAAAGAATATCAAGGCGTTTTCGTTGTAGGGGGTAAAGGTGCCATGTTCGACTTACCTAACGATGCCTCGTTACAGCAAGCGATTGCAGATATTTATCAGCAAAACGGTAGTGTTGCCGCAGTATGCCACGGCCCAGCGGCGTTAGTTGACGTAAAGCTTGCTGACGGTAGTTACTTAATTGCCAACAAAGCAGTTAATGGTTTTACCAACGCAGAAGAAAAGTTATTTGGTAAAAAGTGGATTAACCATTTTGAGTTTATGCTGGAAGATAAGCTAGTTGAGCGTGGTGCTAAGTTCCAATCTAGCCCAATCATGTTAAGCCATGTTGCTGTAGATAGCCGTTTAATCACGGGTCAAAATCCATCTTCAACGGTGGCAGTGGCTACTGAATTGGTTAAATCAATGGGAATTGAGCCTGTAACTTTTAACGATTACGAAGATGATAGAACACTATCGATGGTGGCAAGAGTCTTAGACGGTGACGAAAAAGCGCTAACGACATTGATGACCAAGCAAAGTGACTATGATATCGAATTAGTGGGCATGTACGGTTACAACTATCTACAAACGGCAGAAAATGACGCTGCACTGGAAAAGTCACTAACCCTAATGACATTGGCACAAGAGGCCATTAACAACCCGAGACTTAACCTAACGATTGCGAAAACTCAACACAAGCTAGGGGATGACAAGGCTGCTATTGCAACATTAAACCAGCTATTGGCGAGTAAGCCAGACTTTGAACCTGCGCAAGAGATGTTAAAAAGTTTATCGTTGTAGTAACTTAATCCCTTGCTTTGCCTATTAATAAATAGTGATGGCAAATAGCTAAAGCTAGAAGTTAAAGCAAGCCAAGGCAAGATAAGCAATGACTGAATAGGAAAGGAATGATGTCGACACAGCAAAAACTGCAAATATTGTTAGTTGAAGATCAAACCAGTATCGCTAGCAATATCGCCGATTACATGGAAGAAAAAGGCCACGTACTCGATTTTGCGACACAAGGAGAGCAGGGCTTATCGCTAGCCCTGAGTAATTTTTACGACCTCATTATTCTCGACATCAATTTACCACTGATGGATGGCTTGACGGTGTGTCAGCAACTTCGTGAAAAAGCTGACCGCCACATTCCTATTTTAATGCTTACTGCAAGAGATAGTATTGACGACAAGATTGCTGGCTTTAACGTTGGCTCTGACGACTATCTCACCAAGCCATTTTCGCTACAGGAATTGGAAGTCAGGTGTCTTGCGCTTTCAAGGCGCCATTTATTGCAAACGAAAGACGTGCTGAAGCTTGGTCCTCTGGAAATTGACAGAAAGCGTAAAGTGATAATACGCGAAGGTAAAACCTTGGATTTACATACTATGGGGTACAAGCTGTTGACTGTATTGGCAGAAGCTTACCCTCAGGTCGTTAGTCGCTCTGAGTTGAGTGCAAAGCTGTGGGGCGATGAACCTACGGAGTCTGATGCTCTGCGTTCGCATATTTATCAGCTTAGAGCTGTGTTAGATAAGCCCTTCTCAAAACCACTGCTTAAAACCGTTCACGGCGTTGGGTTTAAGCTAGATATTGAAGATAAATAATCGCGACGAAAGTTAGCGCTTGGAAAAGTATGAATAGTCAACTTAGTGTAAATGAAAGCAGCTCAAACAAACGCAAGCGCTACCATAGATTGAGTAGCCAAATCGTATGGCGATTCTGCCTGTTTACCGTATTTTTATCAGCGACATACGGCATGATTTCATTTATTTTGATGTATACCTTAGAAGATAGTTTTATCGAAAAAGGCTTACAACAAGAGGCTAGTTACTTAATCTCTGGCTATGGAAGTACGGGGCAATGGCCAGCACCTCGTCGTTCAAACTTATCACTTCATTTTACCAAGAAAACGTTCCCAGATGAGATTCAGCAAAAGGCCATTGATGAGCCGGCACGTAAGGAGTTTTATGGTGAAGAGGGGCGTCACTACCACGTCATTTTATTAGAAAATTATGAGGATGTATTTTTAGTTGCCGAAGTAAGCGATGACCTTTTAGTAAGGCCAATTCGAGGCGGTGTCATTCAGTTTTTAGCGGTCAGTGGGCTTATTGTTACCGTCATTGCTTGTTTGATTGCTTGGCTGGTTGGTAGAAAAACGGCAAAACCTTTAATGCAGTTGGCGGATTTAGTTGATGGCGTTGCTCCTGAGCATGTACCTGAGCGCTTTGCACAGCAATACCCAAACAATGAAGTTGGCATTTTGGCTACCACATTAGAGCAAGCTTTTGTTCGCATTAGTAAAGCGATAGAGCGAGAGCGCTGCTTTACCAGAGACGTAAGCCATGAGCTTAGAACACCACTAGCGGTGATAAAAAATGCCGTCGAAGTTTACAAAGCGAAACAGGAAAAAGAAAACCCTGATAACGTTAGTAGTACCAATAGTTCTAGTAGTGCCAGTGGTGCTAGAAATGCCAGTCGTGCTAGAAATGCCAGTCGTGTTAGCAGTGTGGACGGCATGCTGCCAATTGAGCGCATCGCCGAAGCGGCTGAAACCATGGAAAAAACGGTGACAACCCTGCTGATGCTGGCGCGAGAAGAGCACACTGAAGAACACAAAACAGGGGCTAAATCCTCGGTGGCGCTAATGCCATTGATAGAGCAGTCGATTATTGCACACAGTACGTTACTGGATGGAAAAGCGCTTGAAGTACATATTGATGACAGTTGTTTTCAGTCGGTTGTATGTCATGAAGGTATGCTGAAAGTATTGCTGGATAATTTATTGAGCAACGCGTTTCAATACACCACCGAAGGAGAGGTTAATATTACCTTCAAGGGTGATGCGTTAATCATTACCGATTCTGGGCCAGGTATAGATTCTGACATTTCTGATGAAGTTACGAAACCTGCAGTAAAAGGTAGCCAAAGTACAGGCTTTGGCTTTGGCTTGGCGATAGTCAGCCGCCTTTGTGAGCATCAAGGCTGGCAATTGAAAGTGGATAGCTTAGAGAGTAACACAGGCACGAGTATTAGCGTGACGTTAGGTAAGAAGTAATCACGTTGGTGATTGTGAAAAGTTACTTATCTTGTTACATATCATTCCTTGTATATTCGATTGAACACGTTATCTTGTTACGCTGATGTTTGCATTCGCAAAGTGAACGCAATAGTGAGTCTGACCTGTATGGAACAATTTATTAAGGACATACAATGAAGAAAACGACTTTTCTAATTGGCGCGGCATGTCTAGCACTTGGTCCTGTGGCTTTTGACACAATTGCTTATTATGAAGATCAAACACTAAAAGCTCATACTACGGAAGTTTGCAAAGCATTTAGTGAAATAGAAGCGCCTTCATATACTGTAATTCCAAGACGCTATAAACACGAAGACAAAACGAAGTTTTTCGAGTTACGAGAGCGCTGCCAATTGTCTATTGTGAATAAAGCTTAGGACTTTACGACCAACGGCGGCGTTTAGGCGAACCAGAGCTCTATCTCGTCGGTTTCAACTTCAAACTTGGTAGAATGCTCTACATTGGCTGGCACGTGATACCACTGTCCAACACCAACCCTTTGCGTTTCGCCATTCATTGTCAGCAACAACTCTCCTTTAGTTATGACGCCGTGATTGTCGGTATCATGCGTATGTGGCGGAATTTCAGTGCCTGCCGGATATGACGCAAACAGCACGTCACAGTTATTTGCCGCTAACTTATACCCATCAAATCGGCCGTCATAAAGCGGTAATTCCTTTACTTTTTGTGGGTAACTACCTGCCATTAAAGCGTCTCCTTTAGTCTTTGTTACTCTCAGGTTGTGCGTTGTCGGTTTCAGATTTACTGTATTCAGATGATGGTTTTTTTGTGCTAAGGATTTTGATGGTGTTTCTGGGCCAACTGGCTTTTTCTCTGCTGGCGCGCTGGTATCTTCAGACGTTGCTGATTGCAATGTTAACTTTTTAATCGATTGTATTGCTTCTACATAGTACACCGTCGATTCACCCAGTTTATGATCGTAGGTGATAACGTAGTTAGACGTCGTCCCCAGCAACGTGGCTTTAATAGGTGGCGTGTTATCAGCAAAGGTTATTTCTACCATTGATTCTTCGCCGTTCTTGACGTCTTTAGCTTCTTTGGTCGCAAAGGCCATGACGTAAACAACGAGGGATAAGGTAATAATGAAATAGGTAGTACGGATATTCGTTTTACACTTTTTAGGGCCCCAAAATATTAGCTGAAGCAATTTGGCATAAAAAGGCATACCACCGTCTACATATTTTTCTTTAAGACGCACTCTGTAGCGGTTACCAATATCAGCAAAATAGAAAATTAAGAACAACAAGAAAAAAGTGATAACAATGTCTGGGTTCTTAATGGGAGTCGCTAAAATATCTTCAAAGGTAACAAATTGCAGAATATTTAAATCGAGAGAGCTATAAACAATATGCAAATAACTCATGCTTGATAGCAGTAGCACCAAATAAGCAATAGTGATAGTAATACCGGTTGAATGTCTAACAAAGCGAAATAATTCGTCAAACAAATACAGATCTTTCAGCTCTTCAAGACCGTGTTTTTTGGTGCCTTTTTCTTCCATGATTATTGTTGCTGTACCGTAAAATAATAAATTTTAATTCAGTTACTTATATCTCAACAGCTGAACATTATCAAACCTCACTTAATCACCTTTTTTCTCTTTCGAAGCATCATCATCTGCTGGTTGATAGCGATAGTTGTAGTATCTGTCGGTTGAAACCTCATCTATTTGAGTAAATAGCGCAAAGCGGCCTTTCATTGCCAGGTTGTTCTCATGAGGTAGCACGGCTTGTGCAATTTTCTGAAAGTGAATATTCATTTTAAAGTCAGTGATTTTTGCACTGAAAATAGGTGAGAAAGGCCCGATGTTTTTGATGGCAATACGTTCAATAAACTGCCCTTGTTTATTGTAAGTAAGCTGTCCCGTTAATTGTTTCGAGGCTTTTTCGCCAAGTCTTTCCAAATGAACATTGAAGTCGGCTATTGCTTTCACGTCATCTTCAAAAACAAAACTGAGCGTATTAATTGAGATCATATCCCTTAACTTGATGTTAATACTGCCGTTCGATTTTTTAGCTAATTGTTCTGCTTTTTTCTTTTGAAACTTCTTTGCTTGCTTGTCAGAGGGGACTTCGCCATTTAGCTTTAGCAAGGTCCATTGCTTGGTCGCATCCTCGTTGGGCTGATAACGCTCTTCAGAGCTGGTGATATCTCCTTCTTCATTTTCATAATGGCTGACATCGAAGGCCCATTGCTTACGTGATGTTGCTTCAAAGGCAAGGATAGCGGTGCTGACTTGTTGTTGCATTAGTTCAGCGGATTGCTGCCAAGAACCATGGCTCTTGGCAGGCGTTGTTACTGCTGAAACATGTGTAACTTCTTCTATCGATTGGGCAATTGCTTGTGAATAACTGGGCTCTGCGGCTGCACAGGCAAAAGCGTAGAAAGCGAGTAGAGTAGAGGGGATAAAAGTTGTATTCATGTTGAAATTCATACCATGGCTCCTGAGATATAGCCGCCATGGTATGAGTTGCTATGTGAAATCAATGTGAAATTGATTACGCGCCCTCTAGTGGTTGAATTCCCTATGCAGCATGTAAAGGTGTGCGGCGCTCCAGCTAAAGTTAGTCGCACCCTGAACTTCGCCTGTCTCGGGGTTGTAGTTCTCTCGAATTGCACCATTGGTATTTAGCCCTTCAGCATTTGCTATGACACGCGCCAATAGTGTTTTTGCCTCATGATTGTAGCCATAGTTTGATAACGCTTTTAGACCAAAATAAAGCTGGTCAAGCCATACTCGACCTCGCCAATAAATATCAGGATCGTAGGCAGGGTTTGTTTGCGAAGCGGTACCAAATGGAATCAAGGTATTAAACTCAGCTTTATCGAGCATTACATTAATGACACGGTCTGCTTTTTCTTGTGTTGCGATCTTCGCCCACAACGGACTCCAACCCTCTGGTCCTCGGCCTCGTTGTGTGAGTAATTGCCCATGACAACCTTGAACAGGTGAATCAGCCGCTATTTTGAGGTCGTAGTAAAAACCAGTATCTTCATCGAAAAAGCATTGGTTAATTCGTTTTGTCAGTCGCTGTGAAGCGAGCTTATAGGTGTTGTATTTATCACTGTCTCCAAGGAGTTTTGCCATTTTGGAAATTAACCTTTTTTCGGCAGCAAGGTAGCTGTTTAGCTCAACAGACTCTTGGTTGATGGTAAAGCTCACTAGCTCACCACTTGCATTGCGGTTTTCAAAAAAGCGAACTTGCCAGTCTTTTTGTGCTTGCTTTAAATCGCCGTCATAGTGCGTTTGGGCGTAACGTTGAAGTTGGGCTGGCGTTATAAAACCGAATCGGGCGGCGTTATCCATACCCGACTCCCAGCCAGCACCGTGTTGCGCGCCAATGTCTATTTGCTGATAGCTAGCATCATCTAATACGCGGTTGTAGGTATCCATTGATTGGCAGCTAAACCAGATTTCCTTGTTTGCGGATGCTTCTTCCGCCTTTTTACATTGAGATATCAATGCAGTCACTTTATCTGAAGTAACGTCATTTGAAGAGTAGCTAACGCTAAATGTGAGTTCACCAGCTTTGCTTTTCTGCGCTAAATTCTCATTAGGCACAGTGTTGTGATATCTATGGTTTGTCGCGCCGTATTCGATAAGCCCATTGCGGTTGTGATCGCGATTGCGGTACCACCACTGATGATAAGCCTCTAGCTTTGGCAACATCTCGGTGATAAATGCCTTGTCTTGCGTCTGCTGATAAACTTCCCACACAGCCCAGCTTGCCAAAGGTGGTTTAGTATTACGTTCATTCCAATTACCGCCATCTCCGCCACGCACCTTGTCTTTGTTATAAAATATGGCGTCGACAACCATGCCGTGATCGTATGGACGGCGCGCATCATCTTGCTGAATTTGGTAATCAAACATGGCCCGGATGTTATCTTTTGCCACGCTTGGATTGAAGGATGCCATTGCATAGGCATGTTTCCACGTATCCCATGCCCACGCGCCATTGAACCATCGTGCAGTAACCGAAGGGGTAACAACGTCATGTTGCATTGCGCCTGCTGCGCTGCGCCAATTGCCATTTAAGGTTTCAATCGCCTTAACGGCAATATTCGTTGGCACTATGCTCTTATGGTTAATGCTTTGGTCTATATAGTTCTGCCAGCGATTTTTACTTGCTTCAATCTGCTGGTCTGCAAATGATGGCTCTTGCATTAATCGTTGGATAAATGCTTCGTCACTTTGCACTTGTTTAAGTGTTTGCCTGTAGCCATGTGTTGTTAAGAGCGTTTGGCTTTTATTCGCAGCTAACCTCAGTTTTGTAGTGCTGGTATAACTGAGATTACTGCTATCGATGTTTGTTTTGGTGCTAACATTTCTTAGTATCTGATAGTTCGTACCTTCATCGAGCATCATGTGCCAAGTGCTTTTTACCGCAGGTAAGGCGATTGAGATACCGTTAGATATTTCTTTTAAACTAGGTTGCCAGTCGGGCATCGCTGCTCTTAATGCCTTATCAGGTTGCCATAAATGGTTCAATTTCCCTTGCCATTGGAGTGCTAGCGTCATTGGCTTGTTTCGTTTGTTGGTGAATTGAGACTCGATAAGCGCAATGCGCTCTGCCACAAACTGAAGGCGCAGTGTTAGGCTTATGTCATTGAATTCATAGTGCTGAACAAGCTGGCCTGGCAATGTTTCAAAGCGACTTATCGCGTTTTCGAAACTGTATATTTTATGAGTTTCAGCATCTGTAATTGATAAGCGCTCCAACTGAGCTGCGAGGTTAATCGGATACTCTTGTGCAATGACCATAGGCCCTGTGAAGCCGCCAAAATAAGCCACATCATTGGGTTGAGTAAATCCATGCCAGCTTCCGTGATCGAACAGTGGATTAAGCGTTTGATTGCCATACTTATCAAATGCTTTAAAAGCTGATGCCTGTCCGCTTCGGTCTATGGGGGACGCTATTTGCGTTTCAACAGTATCGTTGTTAGCGCTGGCGTAAGTGCCAGACAATGGTGATAAAACGCATAGAGAGAATACTGATTTTAGCCTTCGCAAGTGAAGCTTGTTTGTAGAGCACATGAGGTAAAATTATTTATTTTATAATGTATACAATTTATCTTGTTTAGAATTGGTCGACAAGAATATTCTTGTTTAAGTGAGAAAAGAAAAGGTATAGAAGCGGGCAGAGTAAATAAGGAGACTAGAAGGTAAAGTTAGAGAGCAGGGGGCTGAGACTAGGGTAGAAAAGAGGAAACAAAAAGGAGGCCGTAACCTCCTCTTTTATTAAAAAACTCAAAAGTCTTCAGTTAGAGAGCTGGTTCTCTCAAGAAAGTACTACTCAGTAAGTTCAACAGTGATTTTCTTACCGAGTGACATAGCAAGGTTATTGTCGTAGTAAGCCGCTTCATTGATAAAGTGAGGGTATGCTTCATAGTCGCCTTGATAAGTGATTTCACCACCGTCAAAGAGTTTAAATATTGGGTCACCTTTGGTTAGTGGTTTAAAGTCATTGTCTTGTACATTTTTGTGCACCATGCCAATGCGATTTCCAGTTTCATCTTCAGGTAGTTTAAGGCTTTCAACATAGGTGTATGCGTCATACCTAGCGGGTAGTTCGGTGAGCGCATCGTTGTTGTAGAGCTCAACAAAATCTAGAATGGTTTGGGTCATCGTTTCCATCCAGTCGAGTACGTCTTGGCGAATAACTGATTGCGGCTGCGGGCCAATTTCAACAATAACGCCTTGCGACGCAATTGAAGCAAGGAAATAGTGCTCTTCCATACTCACTTGATCTTCAAATACCACGACTGCTTCCGGCATTTTTTGTAGCACATAAGCACCCATTTTCTTATTAAAGTTGTCTGATTTTAACAGGATAAGGGTAGGGCCCATATTGCTGGTGGTGTTGTGTAAGTCGATAATAAAGTCAGACTTAGCATCGCCTTTTGGACCTAGCTGTGCGTTGATCGCTTTAGCTCTGCTCTGCTCGTAGTTGGCGAGTTCATTGTTGGCGAGTGAGTCAACTGTAAACTGACGATTCAGGTCGCAATCAATGTATCGTTTGTTTTCTTCGAATGCTTTAGGGTTGGCAAACACGGTTTCAATATTGAGGCTTTCGCGAGCGAGTAATTCTGGAGATTTTTGCCATTTTTTTAATAGATAAATGCCACTAAATTCGTTGCCGTGAGTGCCACCAACGACGGCAACCTGTTCAATTTTATTCATAAGTTACATACTCCCACAAAAAAGCATAAAGAAAAAGCGTAAATACAAGCGAAAACTTAAGCCTTAAAAAAGCCTAAACCATGGCTGAAGACAAGCCTCTTATATTACTGCAGTTAAGTTTGCTAGCAAGTGAAAAGTCACCGATGAACGCATGATAGCCTCAAAAGAAAACAGGGAGCTATTGCTCCCTGTTTAGTCGTCGAGTTTAGTTGCTACTTATTATCGCTATTTATTATCGATCAGCCCTTCCAAGCCTTTCTTGGCGAAGGAAGGTAACGCAAATGCAGCGGTGTGAAGTGGTGCATTATAGTAATCAAAGTCTAAGCCACTTTTGGTCACTCGTTCTGCATCAAAGTCGTCAATTGGGTCGTACTTCTTAGATGCGAATGTAAAGCTCCATAAGCCGCCAGGGTAAGTCAGGTTACTAAAACTGTAGAGGTAGCTTTTCGGGAATACTGCGTTTAATACTTTTAAAAGTGATTGTTGAATTTCCAATGCGTACCACGACGATTCGCCCTGCGAAGCAACAATACCGTCATCAGTTAAGCAGTTAAATACGTCTTGATAGAATGCTTCGCCAAATAAAGGTTGAGCTGGGCCGATTGGGTCTGTGCTATCGACAATAATAACGTCGAATTTTTCTCTTGTTTCTTTTACGAATTTAACGCCATCACCAATAATGAGGTTAATGCGCTCGTCGTCTAATGCACATGAAGTTTGTGGTATGTGGGCCTTACACGCATCTACCACCATGCCGTCTATTTCCACCATGGTGCACTTTTCAACAGATGGGTGACGGATAACTTCGCGCGCTGTACCGCCATCGCCGCCGCCAATCACTAAAATATTTTTCGGGTTTGGATGCACGAATAATGGTACGTGTGTAATCATGTCGTGGTAAGCGAATTCATCACGTTCTGTCACCATGATTAAGCCATCGTTTAGCAGCATTTTGCCATGGCCTTTGGTTTCAACCACGTCAACAGTTTGGAATTCACTTTTACCCGAGAACAGTACTTTCTCAACTTTAAACTTTAAGCCAAGGTAGTCTTCAAACTTTTCTTCAATCCAAAGATTAGAGTGCATAGTTGTCTCCTGATATATCTAATTCCACCGGCTTAGAAAACTGTGTTTGCGGGCGAATAAAATTGGCAAAGCTCACTTCGTAGCCATTTGAAAGTTGCTCATTAACTAACGACTTACTGATATAGCTGCTGTCGATGTGGTCAGCTAAGAGCGCTTCAAAATCGTGTTCGTTAAAGCTCATTAAGTCAAACGAGCGAGGCGATAAAATCGCTAAAATCGTCGGTGCTAAACGAATCAGATTCAGATTCGACTCGAACGAGATATAGCTGCTATCTGCTTGCGGCGTAACATGGATGGTAAGGTATTGTTCACCTTTGATGGCATTTAACGAATAGCCGTAGGGCTCAAAAACGAAATCATCAATGTCAAAACCCGGCAATAGGGTATCGATTGCCAAATAGTTGCGAATCTCTAATGTGCTTAGGTTAGGCTCGGTAAGCTTCTTTGAAGCTAGATCGCTAATTTGATATGCCAATAGTTCGTATGTTTTGTCTTCCGTTTCGGCTTTAAAGTCATTGTCTAGATGGAAAACGTAGTTGTGGTGACTGTCCATTTCACCAAAACGGTAGGCTTTACCCGGTAAGTATTGAGACAACAACTTTATGTCGTCACCAAAGCAACTTGGTTGTGCTTGGGCAAAATACTCGTTCTTACGTTGATAAATAAAATGGACAATGGCGTCTGTACCTTTTTGCTCAATAAAATGAGTGACAGAATTGACCAGCTGCGTTTCACCACAGGTCAATATTAATAGCCTGTCTTGCCAAACAAATAAGCTCGACTCCGACAGTAAAAAGGCTTTGCAATGCGCGTTGCTAATACTCGAAAGTATTTTTGCATGGCAACATTCGACAAACTCTGACCAAAATTGATCGTTTATATCGGTTAATAAATTTAGTTTAGAAGCATCAACTAGTATTTCTGCTTTCTTTTCTGAACCTTCAAAAAACAATAGCTAATCCTCACCGAGTGGACAAAAGGTGCGACATTTTACAAATTGCCGCTTAGTTTACAATATAAAAAACGCCGGATTTAGGTGTTTTTGTTTGTATACATACTTTTCATAATTATCGCTAAACTGGCACTATTAACGCGAAACCATATAAAACGATAGACTGCAAAAAAATACTATACTTTGATTTCGAATTTTGCATAATTGCGGCAAAAATATAATGTCGTTTAATTGCCCCTGATTACGTGTGTTGGTTACATGTATTGGGCAACTATGATTAGGTGAGCCTTGTGTTATCGTTAAAAGCTATTGATAGCGCTTTAATTAAAGCTGCTACGCCTTATGAATGGTCAGTCGAATCACCTGCAGTTTATGCGGATACTACCCATATTGTTGGTTTTGAATTTGACGGCACAGCATGTTTTAGAAAGGGCACTAAGCATGGTCCAAATGCCTTACGAGCAGTGTCTGATGGCATTGAATCTTACTCTCCTTATCTAGATGATGACCTAGACAACTACCAGTTTGCTGATCTTGGTAATCTGCCGATTGACCTTTCGATAACTGAGGACAGTGAACACTCGCATATAGAACAAGAGTTCCAGCGAGCTATGGACGCCTTTTACCGTCAATTTGAAGGGGTTTCGCTAGTCGATGATAAGGTCAAAATACTTACCATTGGTGGTGAGCACTCTATTTCATATGCGCCTATAAAGCGTTACCTGCAAGAGTATCCTGACATGGTCTTGTTGCATTTAGATGCCCATGCTGATTTACGTGATGGCTATTTGGGGTATCACTATTCGCATGCCTCTATTATCCGCCGAGTGGTAGATTTGTTTGGTGAACAGAATCAGTTGGTTCAATACGGTATCCGCTCTGGCACCAAAGAAGAATATCAGTGGATGCACAAGCAAGGCACTATTAAACAATCACGCGCTGAGTTTTTAGATGCAGTAGCATCGATTCCAGAAGATAAGCCTGTCTATCTTACATTGGATTTAGATTACTTTGATCCGAGCTTCTTCCCAGGGACTGGCACACCTGAACCTGGCGGTGAAGATTTCCACTCCTTTGTGAGCCTTTGCAAACTATTAAAAACAAAGCGTTTTGTAGGCTGCGATGTGGTGGAGCTTTCCCCTGAAATTGATAGCACAGGAAATAGCGATGTCTTTGCGGCAAAGGTCGTGAGAGAGCTTTTACTTTGCTTAAATCAACCGAATAGGTAACGTTAAATCAATTGGTTTACGCTTAATTTTTTAGTTCTAGTTTTGTACTTTTAGGATGTTATTACATTGAGCCCTAATAACTTATCTAACGCCGAAGCAATTAGCGCCGAAGCAGTTAACGTCGATGCAATAAAGCAATCAGACTCGACCAAACAAGCTTTGCAAATTGAAGATGCAGAGAAAACCTATCGTGTAAAGCGCTGGGGTAATGGCTACTTTGCAGTTGGCCAGTCAGGCGATATTGAGGTTACTCCTCGCTACGATCAACCCGACCTTCGAATCAATATGAAGGAAGTGGTTGATGAAATGGTTGCTGAAGGCATTGAATTTCCAGCCGTTATTCGTTTTCATGATATTTTGCGCTCTCAGGTTGAACGATTAAATCGCACGTTCAGAACGACCATAGAAGAGGCTGATTACGAGGGGCGCTATCTTGGTGTTTTCCCTGTCAAAGTGAATCAAATGCGTGAAGTCATCGAAGAGATTGTTGATGCAGGTAATCGTTTCAACTATGGCTTAGAAGCAGGCTCGAAGCCAGAGCTAATCGCTGCACTGGCGTACAATACGAATAAGCATTCACTGACTATTCTTAATGGCTACAAAGACGAAGAGTACCTTCGTTTAGCCCTCATGGGGCTGAAAATTAACCGCAATATCGTCATCGTTATTGAGAAATTTAGTGAATTAACTAAACTGATTTCGCTATCTAAATCTTTAAAAATCATGCCAGTTATTGGCCTTCGTGTGAAAATGATGGTGAAAGGTCGTGGTAAGTGGGAAAGCTCGAGCGGTGAACGAGCAAAGTTTGGTTTGAGTATTGCTGAGATTTTAAAAGCTGTAGAACTGCTTGAAAAAGAAGGCATGACGGAAGCGATTAAGCTTCTACATTTCCATATTGGTAGCCAGCTTACGGATATTCGTGCGATAAAAGAAGCGGTTCAAGAGTCATCATTAATTTATTCTCGCTTAGTAAAACTTGGCGTACCTCTAGAGTATGTTGATGTTGGTGGTGGTTTGGCAATTGACTACGACGGCTCACAGTCGACCAGTGATTCATCGTGTAATTACAACCTAGAAGAATATATCTCAGATATCGTTTATGGCTTTAAGCAAACCAGTGATCTTGAAGGTGTGAATCATCCTCACATCGTCAGTGAAAGCGGTCGTGCAATGACAGCCCATCACTCGTGCGTGGTTACTAAGGTAATTGGTGAGATTCATCCTCGAAGTGCAACTTACAATACAAAAAAGGCAACTGGCGAACACATCATTGTCACCAACATACGTGATATCGAAAAAGACTTGTCTGAAGATAATTACCAAGAAGCTTATAACGATATTGCCCAGTTAAAAGAGCAGGCGTTACAAGCCTTTAAGTTGGGTATTATGTCACTAGAAGAAATGGCCAAAATTGAGGTGATTTACTGGCGTATTTTGGAAACCATTAACACCTTAGTAGCAGGGCAGGAGTTTATTCCTGAAGAGCTAAAAGAAATACCTGAAATGCTCTCGTCTCAGTATCTTGCTAACTTTTCGGTGTTTCAATCTGCCGCCGATTCGTGGGCGATTGACCAAGTATTGCCAATCGTCCCTATTTCACGTCTTGATGAGAAGCCCACAAAGCTATGTAGCTTGGTGGATATTACCTGCGATAGTGATGGTAAAATTGACCATTTTATTGGTGATGACGTTGTTGCTAGCAACATCCCGATGCACGCATTAAATGATGATGATTACTTTATTGGCATCTTTTTAACTGGCGCATATCAGGATGTTATGGGGGATATGCATAACCTGTTCGGACGTTTGAACGAAGTGCATATTGTGAGTTACGATGATGACCCTAAGGACTTCTACATCGAAGAAGTGGTCAAAGGCTCTTCTGTAAAAGACGTGTTATCCACCATGCAGTACACGCCTGAAATTTTGGCGCAAATGGTGAAAAAGGAAATTGACGAGCAAATTAGGCGTGGAAAAATCAAACCACGTGAGGGCGTTAACTGGATAGACTTTTATGAAGACTGTTTAGGCGACTATACCTATCTGAAGTAATTTACCTCAAGTAGCTGAACTTACGTAACCTAGCTCAAGGAGCTAAGCTTAAGTAATTGTAGTTAAACTACACAAAATAAACACAAAAAAAAACGAGCTATGAGCTCGTTTTTTTTGTGTTTATTTTGTGTCTAACTTTTTTATATCAGTCTAGTACCGGCTATCAGCCCGCTGCTCTTTTCAAATAAACGGGTTTTTCCCCATACTCTGTTACCGACATACCAAACGCTTTGTATAATGCTTTGGCATTGTTCTCGATAGCAGGTGAAAGCTTAATCACGCTGATATCTTTTGCCTTTGCAATAGCAATCGCCTGTTCTACCGCTGCTTTACCGAACCCTTTACCTCTGAATTCTTCTTTAATAATTAGATCGATAATGTGTAATGCATCATTTTCCAAGGCAAGCAACATACAGCCAATGTCGGTCGCATGAATTTTTATCTTCAGCATAGTGAGCTTGGGGTGCTGAACAAAGTACGATTGGATTTTGGCTTGCAATTGAAGTTCAACAACGTTTGCCTGCATATACTTGGGCAAAGATTCGAATTGCTTTTCAAAATGACGGTGCCAGAAGATGCAAAATTCCTGGTAAATTTTTTGGCTATCTACTGCTCTTAATTTTATGTTCATCTATTATGCAAAGTCGCTATTGTCATGCGTTACAGTGCGCTCATTTATTGAGCTGTGTTTCGACGCTAACTCGCATTTTTAAGTTAAGCATCGGTGATAGTTAGCGCAACGAATCCTGACTTTGTCCCTATTATTTAATGTTAAATCCTTACAAGCACTTTCCCGTGCTATGCAGATAAGCGTAGCCTCAATGTGCGCTTATCTCAATACATGTTAGCATAAATTATACCCAGCTAGTAAAAACATATACTTAGCAATATCATTGGGCCGAATCTTGGTTAATTTGTAAAGTTATTCGACAGCTCCTTAAATAAAATCGATATTGTTTTGATTAAATCGACTCAAGGTTGGGAATATTTCTGTTACTTGGCTTTCGCTCAGCCCAAACCATCGGGCTAATTGCGCACTATATTCCTCACAGGAGGTCGTCGGAATCATTCTTCCATCACCGAAGTCGTCATTCGAGTTCAACTCTAGTGCGGGCAACTGACCAAATAAACGGCCGCCATTTACAGCACCACCCATCACTAATTGGTGACCTCCCCAACCATGATCTGTGCCGTCGCCATTGCTCGTAAGTGTGCGGCCAAAATCAGAAGCGGTGAAAGTCGTTACCGCATCACTCAACCCCAGTTCATTCATTGCGCTATTAAAACTCGCCATTGCAGCACTTAAACGAGAGAGCAATACAGGATGGTCTTGCATTTGTCTGTCGTGAGTATCCCAGCCACCAAAACCGATGAAAAAGACTTGTCGATTCATGCCGAGCGTATCTCTAGCTGCAATCAGGTTTGCGGTCATTGCCAGCTCCTGAGAGAGCGAATCGGTGCCAAATTCAGTTTGTAGGGCAGGTGCAGTGTCTAAGGCTTGGTTCACCATTGAGGCATTTGTGCGTGCTCTATTCATTATCGATTTGTAGCTATTGCCCAACGCATGATTGTCGAGCGCAATTAGTTGGTCAAAAATGCTGATTCGATCACTATTCCAATCTTTTTCTGGGTTTAGTGCACCAAACATCGGCGCTCCCTCTGCCGTCATCGAGTAAGGCTGAATGATATTGCCCGTTTGCATTATATTGTTGCCTGCCAGCGATATGTTCGTAGAGATCGTATTGGCTGATGTGTCTGTAATTAAATCAGCCATGCGGCCAGCCCAGCCAGCCAAGTCGTTTAGGTTGGCGCGACTCGTTTCCCAAAGCTTTTGTTGATCATTGTGTGAAAAAAGCTGAGGCGGGAGGTTCGCGCTATCTGCTTGGATATTGGCCTTTGTGGTTGGTTCGACTAGTGGCCCTACATTATTGATAAATGCCAGTCGACCTTGCGTAAACAATTCGGCAAGTGGGCTCATGTAACCTGGTACACCAACATTGTAAGGTAAATTGCTAACTGTATTTAGGCTGAGTAAGCTTTCTCGCTCAATCGCTAAATTTTGTCTCACACCTGCATAGGTTTGATAGTCGTTAATGTCAGTTGGAATAAGCATATTGTACGAGTCATTCCCGCCATAGAGAAATATACACACTAACGCTTTGTATCCTTCAAGTGACGTAGACTTTGCGGCGGCATTAACTAAACTCAGTTGCTTACCAAGCGCAGAATAACTCGAAAGCCCAAGGCTTGTACCGAACATCAATTTTAAGAACTGCCGTTTGTTCATTTCCAAACTCCTAATAAAATCCAGTCACGCTCTGCGAGCTGCGTAATGCAGTGTTTGATTGACGTGGTATTCATCGTTGAATCGCATACTGAGGTGAAGACATGATAAGAAAGATTAGATTAGCAATCCGTTTCTCTGGCTCTGCGTATTCATTTGCTTCATATGCATCAACAAGTAAATCAATTGCTTTGTCGTTCAGTGCACCTGCGGTTAGCACTAGGTTTAAATGTTCGAGTAGCGCTTCGCTGCCGTCTTGTTCTACGAGAGTGACTTCTTCCGTAATGTCGATGAACATGTCGTCATCTTCGGTGATATCTGCATCACTAAGGTCGCCAGAGAAGGTTCGCCATAACCCGTACCAGGCAAAAAAGTTAACGGTATTGGTCATGGTGGAGTCAGTGGCAATTTGTAATTCTGGTGCCAGTAATCCCGTTTCGGACTCCAACGTGATAGGGCTGTAGTCTGGACGATAAAAGTTAAATACTGATGGCGATGCGAGCGGCGCTTGTCCAAAAAAGTATTCTGGCCAACCAAAATTGATACGTTCGCCTGCATAAGTAAGGTTAAATGCGCGCCACATATGTGCCGCTCTAATGATAGGCTCTCGTACTTTTCCGAACGTTGTAGGTGCGTTGACATGGCCCGATTGTGCTTCTTCATCGAGCAAAATCGCTTTCACGACCGAAGCCAAGTCACCTTGCTCGCCACTACCGTTGTCGAGAAAAACGGTAGCAATGCGTTCTACATATGCGGGGGAGGGGTTGCTTGTTACCAGCTTTTGTATCAATTGCTTGGAAATAAACGGGGCTACGTTGGAGTGGTTTGCAAGGGCCTCCAACGCTAGGGCTAAGTCCTGCTCTGCGGTTTGATTGGCAGGTAGAATAACACCAGAAAATAGCTGCTTTTCGTTACTGTCGTGATATTCATCCACCGCATCCATGGGATCAAATAAGTTAAAATTCTCCCACCATCTATACCAAGTTTGCGCTGTTGTCCCGCTGAAGTGCCAGCCAGTAAATACATGAGCGAATCCCTTGATAACTGTCTGATCGTAGCTGGAAATAGGTTGTTGTTCTGCATCTAGTTTTTCTGTGCCATCTAGGTTGAGCTCAACTAAGCCAATACTGAAAAGTTGCATGACTTCTCGGGCGTAATTCTCGTCTGGGCGAATGTTTCTTTCTTCATCAGGTTTTTCATTACCTAACATGCTTAAATACACACCCATTGCAGGTGACAGGGTGACAGCTTCAAGGAGCTCTCGATAGCTACCAAAGGCATGTTCAATGAGTAAATCGTAATAGGCGGTGAGTGCTTCAGGGTCATCGGCTAATACGCCATTAAATTCTGAAACCACCATAATTTCACTGAGTGCAAAAGCGACTCGTTGGCGCAACTGATCTGGCGCGTAAAGCGCTCTATGCCACCAAGCCGAGATACGGTAACTTCGCCAGAAATCTTCATTGTCTGCATAGGGCTCAACGAGAGGCATATGATAACTTGGGGTTAAGTTGATTTGCTCGTCAATCCAAGCTTCTTGTCCAAGGTCAATGACGGCATCGATATCCTCGGGTGTGGCGCCAAAGCTAGCCTGATTAAGCAAGCGGGCAGCCGCTATTGGCGTGTTTTGTGTACTCGGTGGTTCATCTGTTGGTTCATCCACGGAGGCGCCTTGAACACCACTGGGTGGAGCAGATGGCGGCGCTGGTGTCTCTGAAGCGCTGTCAGACCCTCCACCACCACAACCATAAAGGGCAATACCAAGCATTATCAGCATTGATAATGTGCGAAAAGTTAACATCATGAATAACTCCCTTTAAAGCTTGCTCATCTTTTGACGTTGCAAGAGAGTGGCATTTATTTCAATGGGTATGGCACCGAATAATGCAACTTTTTGAGTATAGCCCAGCTCACAAAATAGTTTCGTTCAAAAACGTATTTTTTGTGCTAGCGATTCACGCTAATGAGAAGCTAGAAAACAGGTAGGGGAGAATATGTATAACTTGCCGCTGCGTGCGCTAGTCGAATAAATAGCTATAAGATAACTTATTTATGTGGCTGTTGAACCAAAATGTGCTTTAAGTGCTTCTAGTGCCGCTTTAACTTTGTAGGGCGACTTCTTATCTCGCGTTAAGGCAAATATGTTGTGATTTTCAATTTGCCAATCAGGTAGCAGGGTTACCAAATCACCGCTATCGAGCAAGTGTTTGATCTCTAACTCCGGTAATAATGCGATACCGTGATCTTCCTGAACATGACTAATGAGTGCGTTTAAATTGTTAAACGTAAGACGTGGGTTGGGAGTAAAACGGTAGGTATCTGACTTTGCATGCTTCAATTCAACATTGGATAAAACACCTTTGGCTTCAGTTTCTCCTAACGACAGCCAAATATGCCTTTCTAGATCGGCAGGAGTAACAGGGCTGCCTTCCTGTTTCAGGTAGCTTGGGCTCGCGCAAACAAATTTTCTGTTTTTGCCTAAAAAATGATAGATGTAGTTCGAATCCTCAGGCTCACCGCAGTCGATCACCAAGTCGATGCGCTCCTGAATAAGGTCAATAGATTTATCGCTAGCAAAAACCGAGAGCGTGAGATCTTGGTGCTCTTGTAGCATCGGCTTTAATGCTCTAGCTAGTGGCCTTGCCGCCAAACCAACAGGAATGGCAACTCTCAGTTGACCACTTATAGATTGTTTACTGCGGTTGATGACGTCTTCAGCTTGCTCGGCCGCATTCAACATTTTCTTGCCTTGTTGGTAGTACTTTTCTCCTGCCTCGGACATGTTGATACGACGAGTGGAACGATACAAAAGCGTAACGTTTAATTCAGTCTCCAATTGATTAATGTATTGGCTTACAGCAGGCGGGCTAATCCCCAATTTTTTCGCAGCTTCCCTCATGGAACCTGATTCAACTACGTGACAATAAATACCGATGAGTTTAAGTCGGTTTAGTAGCTGGGTAGTCACATTAAATTCTCTATTGTTAAGCAATTTTTATTAATGTTATAAGAAATTAGCTGGTAATTAAATGTCTTTTTTCTCTTTATAATCACGCCGTCTTTATTGGTCTGTATCAGTTTTTATAACAAAAAACACCATTTCCACTATGCTCGCCACATAAATCCTCAGGCTCTTATTGACACAATATGGTTATCAAATACTTAACAAGATGGATGCGAATCGTTATCGTTTGAGTTGTTATTAAGTGTTTTGTTTGCGCCGTTTTATAACATTAGCGTCGAAACAACATCGATAAAAATCCTCTTCTCGGCAGCTGTCACACTCTCGAATTTTGTTGGTTCGGTAACTTTTTACTATTTATTACCAAGGGAAAATAACAAATGAATCGCTTTAAATTATCTCCTATAGCGGTAGCGATGATTACATGTAGTGGTTTGGCAAACGCTGATGATGTGTCTGATAAAAACATCGAACGTATTAGTGTATATGGCCAACATAACGAACTTATTCTCAGCTCAGGAACTGCAACTAAGTCAGATATGGACTTAATTGAGATTCCAGCAGCCATTGTTGTTGTAGGCAAAGAGCTTATCGAACAACAGGGTGTTACAAGTCTGCAGGAAGTCATCAACAATATTAGTGGTTTAAACCAAGCCGGTAACAACTACGGTATTGGCGACAACTTAGTCATTCGTGGCTTAGGTGTTAGCTATACCTATGATGGCATGTATGCAGGTGCAGACTTAAGCAATAGCTTCAATCCGACGCGCTCTATGACAAATGTAGAGAGCATCGAGGTGTTAAAAGGCCCTGCGACGGGGTTATACGGTATCGGTGCCGCTGGTGGTGTGATCAACTTAGTAGAGAAAAAGCCTCAGCACGAAGGAGCTTACAGTCTGCGTGCTAGTTTAGGTGAATGGGATAGTCAACAAATCATGTTGGACGCGACAGGGCCATTATCACAGCACTTAGCTTATCGCCTAGTTGCTAACCATGAAAAGTCAGACGGTTACCGTGGTTTAAGTGACGAGCGTACCGAGCTTTACTCAACGTTATCGTTAGACAGCATCAAAGGTCACGTACTTACGCTATCAGCAGCATATGTGGATGATAGCGTACAGGTCGATTCTATTGGGCACCCTGTACGAATTCTAAATCACGATAGCATTAACGGCGACCCACAAGACTGGTTGGCATTGGTTAATGACAGTGATGGCGACAACGATGGTAACTTTGGCATTCAGCTTACTGATGAACAAAGACAACAACTTGCTGAGTCAATTGAAGGGTCTGATGGTTTCAAGCCTTATGATTTAGGTGAGCAAGCCCTTATATCTCCGCTTTCTTCGCCGAATGAAGGGCAAGAGCTGCGTATTAAAGTAAAGTCTGAGTGGCAAATTGATACGGATATGCGCTTAACTCAGCAATTTCAGTATCGTGACTATGAGTCAGAGTTTGTGCGTCAGACTGGCGCATTTAACTATGTTTACTGGAACAGAAGCGGTGAAATTAATGCTAACCCGCGTGCACCACTAGTGATTGATGACGTAATTTATCCTTTCTCTGCACGTCGTCAAGAGTACCGCCGTCAACAATCAGATGAACAATCGTGGCAGTACTTTGCTGATTTCCAAGTGAAATGGGAATGGATGAACATGACGGGCGAGCACTTAGTGAGTGCAAACTATGAAAATCGTGATATGCACATTAAATCGTGGTCGATTTATGACGCCGACGGTACATCAGCAGAAAATGCGGTGCCTTATATCTTAGATATTAGAAATCCTAACTGGCCAGCAGGTTCGTTTGACGACTACTCGCCTTCATTACGCAGTAACTACGATAAATCAGTGGTAGCAGCTGGTATTAGTGTACAAGAGGTTGTTTACTTCACTGACGACTTAACTGGTCGATTTGGCGGTGCCTACACCAAAGTTAAACAAGAATATCAACATTTAGGTACTGATCGTTCGCCGCTGCAAACTGAAGAAGCTGATACAGACGACAAAGGCTTTACCTATAACGTTGGCTTAAACTACCGTATAACGCCTGAGTTTGCTGTGTTTGCGAACCTAGCAAAAGGTCGCACTGCATACAGTATTTTAGGTAGCATCTCGAGTACACAACAAGATAACCGCCCTGATTCAGAATCTGAGTCTGTCGATATCGGTGTGAGGTTTACTGCCCTTAATGAAGAACTAATTGCGTCAATTGTTTGGTTTGATACCAGCCGCACGAATCTTCGCTACAGCAACCCGTTGTTCAACGATAATCCTGACGACGATGAGTTTAACATCGATGTACCTCAGTACTTATACGATGATGAAGATAAAACCACGGGTGTTGAGTTCGACATGAACTTAGACATCAGTGAAGCCTTGTCGATGAATGCTAACGCAACCTATCAAGACGCTGAACTTATTCGTAACAGCAACCGCGGCACAAGCACACCTGTATCAGGACCTGTTAAGGGTATTCCTGAGAAGTTCGCCAGCATTTGGGCACATTACCGTGAGTCGTTATTTGGCTTATCTGGTGAGTTCAATGCAAGCGTAGGTTTGACTTACGAAGACGAGCGCACAATTAACTCGGTATCTTTCGGTCTGCCTGTTTCTGTTATCGATAGCTACAGTGTATGGGACACAGCGATAGGTTATGAAACTAAGCAGTGGCAAGTACGCTTAAATCTAAACAATGTGTTTGATAAAACATACTACTCAAAAGCTATGTTCTTAAGTGGTTTACCGGGTGAAGGTCGCAACGCGAAAGTGACGTTCGATTACCACTTTTAATTTTTAACTTACTGTAATTTAGCCAGCACTTAGGTGCTGGCTTTGCTTTTTATTGATGATGTCAAAAACTCTGAATGTAACACTGCGATTCATTGCTGCTACGATAGGTGCCTACGCTTTCGCTGTCTGTGCCAGCTTAGCGATGGTGCCTTTGTTCGTACTTCTACTCAATAGTCAACTAAGCGATGCGGTATATGCAGCAACGCTGTGGTCATACGTTGTATTTTTTATCGTTTTTATCGCTAGTTTTAGCATTGCGTCTGTCAAAAAACTCTATGTCACGTTAACGCTTCTTTTACTGATCTGCATGGCAATTTCTAGTTTCGCGAATGACGCACTCAAAATAGGCGGGTTGAGTTAGCAGCGTTGGCGAATGCTGATGGTTCTGACAATCAGGCTTGGCAAAAATAAGATAAATAAGGGCACCACTTAGAGCACGATGAAAACTACATTTCGTAAATCTATGATTTGGCTACACACATACTGCGGCGTTTTCGTTGGCTGGTTGTTGTTTGCTATTTTCTTGACCGGGACTTTGAGTTACTACAACGAAGAGATTACTCATTGGATGACGGGTAAGAGCTTATCGACTCATAGCCAAGAAGCCATGTTAGCTAATGGACTTAAAACCCTTGAGTCAAAGGTGCCGAATGCGACTAGTTGGCAAATCCAATTGCCTGACGATAGAGGTCAGCAATATCGATTGTCCTATCGAGAAAATGGTGAGCGCGGGCGCATATTTATTGACAGTGTTCAACTTCAAGAGCGCGAAGAGTTCGCAACCGAAGGTGGAAATTTCTTCCGGACATTTCACTACACGCTTTCACTTAGGCAGTGGGGAGGCCGTTATCTAACAGGCATTGCCGCTATGCTAATGTTGGTAGGCGTTTTTACTGGTATCTACACACATAGGCGATTTTTTAAAGACTTCTTCACCATTCGAAGAGGGGAACCAAAGAAATTCGTTATAGATTTACACGCAATTATTGGAGTGATTACCATTCCATTTTGTTTTGTCATTAGTTTCAGTGCGTTGGCAATATATATCAATATGTATCAGCCATTTACGATTGCTGAGTACTTTGAAAGCTATCGTTCGCTGGATCGCGAAGTATCTACACGCCATGCCCCAATTAAAGCGCTAAAGATTGATGCCCAACATCCTATTTTGATTGAAGAAGTGTTAACCACTGTTAAGCAGCAGTGGGGTGACGATGTTGCTTTATCTTCACTTGCAATTACTAACCCTTCTGACGTCAATGCGCAGCTTACGGCGAGTAAGGCAAAGACAGATATTTTGTCTAATAAAGCACAAACATTGGCGCTAACGAGAAACGGAGAGTTGTTGTCTTCCATTGAGCCTGAAAGAACTGCTCGTATGGTACGGCGTGTTTTCTATGGTTTACATGAAGCGCATTTTGCAACACCAATGTTACGTGCTGCCTTTTTCATACTAGGCATGAGTGCGACGATATTAATCGCGACAGGAATGGTGATATGGGTTGATAAACGAATCAATAAACAGCCAAAGCGAATTCACCGTTTTGTAGAAAAAATGAATTACGGCATATTCTACGGGTTAACGTTAGCAGTCGCGCTTTATTTTATCAGCAGTAAGTTAGCCGTTTTCAACTTGAACTTAGTGCACCATGAACTGACAGTGTTCTTTAGTGCTTGGTTAGCGAGCGTAGTATTCGTACTGGTAGTTAATGCAGAACGCGCAAAATTCGGCTTGTTGCTATTAAATACAGGGGTATTTGGAGTACTACTTTTGATTGAATTTATTCGATTGTTTGAGGTGGTGACAATGGACAGCGCTCAGCAGTTTGATGTTCCTAATTTAACTATCAATTGTTGGTTGGTATTAACGGTATTTTATTTCTCTTACAGTAGTAAAAAATTAAAGAAAGCAAAGAGCGAGAGTAAAGACGTTAAGGAGCTTGTGCAATGCTAAGTGTTACCAGCTTTTCAGAAGTCATTAGTTTTCTTTGTTTGATTCTTGCGATAGCACTGCTCTCGATTGGCGTAGGAAAGCACTTTAAAGATTGCTTTAAGAAGCCAATCAAAGAACGTCAGCAACGTATGATTAGGGGGCTAGGTTGGGCTTTACTAATGCTCTCATTGGCTGTGGTAAATCCGTTGCCAATTAATTACGTTATTTGGTTAACCCAATTGTCGCTGATTATCTTAATTCAGGCCGTTGTGTTAAGTCGTTTTCAAACTATTAGAAAAAAGCCGCATCTCAAGTTAGGTCGCAATCCAAGTCGCTAGTTAAAAGCCGCCTCACCAATTCAGCGCTGATTTAATCCAAAAAGATCAGCGCGCCTTAAACATTTTCTTTCTTTATCTCGACTTAAATAAACCACCGGAAGGTGGTTTATTTAGCATTCAATTTATTCTTTTAAACAAAAATAAAAATAAATTGTGACGAAATGATATGTTGGTTTGTCTTTGTTAGTAAAAGCAATTAAAAGCTTGGTACGACAGTAGGGAACCTGGGGAAGAAAGTTGTTCTATGAAATCATTTGGAAGAGAGTTAAACAAGGAGTTGATTGAGCTTGCTAAGCATGGCGATGGTCGTGCGTTGGAAGCTATTTACAATCACTATGTTAACGATAGTTATCAGCTTGCCTACAAGTTTGTTTATGAGCCCTCACTTGCCGAAGATATCACGCAAGAAGCCTTTATTAAGGTAATTAACAATGTTCACCACTACCAGTTTAATGGCAGTTTTTCAGGGTGGATAAGACGGATTTTGGTCAATGAATCCATCAATCGTGTAAAGCATGAAAAGCGTCTCGAAGTTATTTTCTCACTGGGCGGGGAGGACGTCGACAACATGGGGCTGTTTAAAAGTAACTGGCTTTCAGAATGTCGAGAACTCGAATGGTTGCTAAAACAACTGCCTTGATGCATCGCACTGTACTTGTGCTACATGAAATAGAAGGCTACAAGCACAGAGAGATTGCTGAGATGTTAGATCGAACAGAGAGTTTTTCAAAGATGACGTTATTGCGGGCATTTAAACAACTGAAAGAAATATCAAGCCAGCAGGAGGTGAGTTATGCACTTAACCGATGAAGAATTACTGGCACCCACGGAAGCGCAACAAGTTCACCTAGCTGGTTGTAACCTTTGTAGCCAACGTTATGAAAATTTGATGGCGATGCGAGAGCAGCTGCAAGCAATACCGTCGAAGCAAATGCCGAATCGCAATTGGGCAGAAGTCTTTGCCCACTATCAACCGCCGGAAAGTACAGACAATAAAGTCCTTAAGCTGAATGCTAAACCGTCAGACAATAAATTTTGGTATTTAGCAATGCCGTCAATGGCGGCTTCGTTGCTAGCGGTGGTTCTGTTGGTCAATGTGCATATGAACCATCAAGCCCGCCCTACTGAAATTGAAGGGCAAATAGCGATATTGATTAATCAAACCAATATGTTGCAAGCGCAATTGCTAGAGGCTGGTGGTAGTCAGGCTGGCCGCTCGGTTCAGCTTGCCTCGGTTCGATATCAAATTGATAGCACCATTCAAACGGCGTATTTGGCCAACGAATCTGAACAGGTGATATTGGCTTTGTGGCAAAGCAAAGTTTCGCTGCTTCAACGTTTGGTGGAGCAATCAACACAAACAAAAGTGTTAAAAGTTTAAGTTGTAACTTAGAAAGGAAGTCAACATGTATCGTAAACTCGGAGTTTTGATCAATCTGTTTTGTTTCAGCGCCTGTGCAATGGCAGCTAATCCAAATGAGTTAGCCATGTCTTTAGATAATAGCTACACAAAGGAATCTCAGGCACTATTTAAGTCGTTAGAAGAACAGATTATTGCAACCTTAATCGCGGTGTCTGAGCAAGAATGTAAAGCTGGTAAGTCATTAAATAACTTAGACTATCAGCTGGATATTCCTGCCAAAGAACATACTGACATTGGCATGCTAATAAGTTTCGATAATGGAAAAAAAGGATTTAACGTCATCCCTGTTACAGATGGTGGTGCGGCCCACCAAGCAGGGCTAAGATCAGGAGATGTGATTAACGCCATCAATGGCGTAGAGGTTAGCACATCAGAAATAGAGAAGAATCAAACGATTAAGTACCTTTGGGATTTTAAACCTCAACAAGTCATCGATATTCAATACAGTACAAACGGTGTGACAAAAAGCACGTCTTTTGCAGTACCAGGGATTAAGGTTCCATCAGCATCGCTTACTGTGAATTTTGAGCCGACGACGATAGCTAATCAAAGCGCAGCAGAACAGTGTGGCCAATTAGAACTGAAATACTGGCCTAAAGACGAAGGTGACATCTACCCGCTAACGCTGCTTAAAGTTAATGGTCAAAATGTTCATAGTAACTATATTCGTCGTAAATTCGCTGCGGGTAACTACCGATTTGAGTTTGGTGTTGTTTAAAGAGATCGCGTGATACCGGGCAAGGTGATGGATGTAAAAGCCAGAGAAACGTATAGCTTCACTATTGAGCCAAATGTTAAGTATTACGTAGGTGCCTACAAGTCAGTTAGCGACAAAGCTCGCTCTTGGCAAGATAGCGAAACAGGTTCAAAAATCAAAAGGCGTAAAAATAAAGAGAACTACACGCCTGTGATTTGGCGTACTGAAAAAGCAGAGTGTCGTCAGTAGCAGGTAGCGCCAAAGCTAAAGCAAATTAGCTCAATACAAACTTCCCTCCGAGCAGTTGGTGTTAATGAGTCGCTAACTGCTCATTTTTTATCAACAATCCTACATCCACCTGTATTATCTTCACCTAATACTGCTATGAATGAATCATAACATCCTCTAATTCGGCGGCCAAAATCACTATGCCACTACAAGTTGAGCGTTAATTTAGTTGAATATGACATATAGTTGCACTTTTTTTAACCATGCGCTTAGATAATAAATAGTCGGCGTAGGCAAAATCTTAGTTATCTCAATCTAGCTGCATAAGTTTAAGTATTTCAGTCTAGTTGCTTAAGTTTAGTTATATCCGCTGAAGTAGAGCTTGAATGTATGTGCCTAATTGATAGCTAGCCTGTGTCCCCAAAATTCAACTGATGTCACGTTAAAAGAATCACTATTATGAATAACGGCAACACCTTTATCGCAGCAAATGGCGAAGTTTATATCGATAAGAAACGATACGCTTGGCTATTTTCCTTCTTAATTCCTGCTACGAATGTTGCAGGTCCACTGTTATATATGCAGTCGGGAAATGAACTTCATTTGTGGCTTTTCATCATTTTTTGGTATGGGCTTTTTCCTGTCATTGATGGACTTATGGGAGAAGATACGAGTAACCCTCCAGAGTCTGTCATCCCACAGCTAGAGAAAGATATTTATTATCGGGTAATTGCCATATTACATGTTCCGGCCGTGGTCTGCACCTTTGTATTTTTAGGCTGGTTTGTGGTTAATCACGAGCTTTCAATGCTCGGTTATTTTTGCGTAGCATTACTTGCGGGCTATACCGGTGGCCATGGGTTAAACATCGGCCACGAACTTGGCCATAAACGTAAACCTCTTGACCAGTGGATGGCAAAAATTGTTTTAGCACCAGCGGCTTATGGTCACTTTTTCATAGAGCATAACCGTGGACACCACAAACATGTTGCAACACCAGAAGATCCGGCTTCAGCGAAAATGGGGGAGAGTATTTATGAGTTTGCCTTGCGTGAATTACCCGGTGGTTTTTTTAGAGCATACTCGGTTGAAAAGCAACGATTAGATAAGCAAGGGACGTCCCCATGGACTCTGGCCTGGATACTGGACAACGAATTTATTCAAACGATGCTCATGGCACTAGGCGTATATTTCGCAATGGCAGTTTGGTTGGGTATTGAAGTTATTCCTTATCTGTTCATCGCAGCGTTTTGGTCAATGTGGCAATTAACATCTGCTAACTATGTCGAGCATTACGGATTGAAACGAAGAAAGACGGCATCTGGGCGATATGAGAAGCCACAGCCACACCATAGTTGGAACAGCAATCATATTTTTTCAAACTGGGCACTATTTCATTTGCAGCGCCATTCTGATCATCATGCTAATGCCACGAGAAGTTACCAGTCATTAAGGCATTTTGAACACCTACCATCATTGCCCAATGGTTATTTCGGCATGTTCGTTTTAGCTTATGTGCCTTGGTTATGGTTCAACGTGATGAACAAAAGGTTAGTTGCTGTAACTAATGGAAACATCAAAGACATTAATCTTTTACCTTCAAAGCGCGAAATTTTGATTAAGCAATATAAATTGCACGACAAAGAGTAGGCCGTGCAGGAATCAATATTCGTGTAACAGCGGGTGTTTCATGGTTTTGATGTTTGACTGCGGGGCGTCGGAAGCGGTAAACAATAGCTGCTCGTTTTCTTCAATGTAATTTAGAGGCGTTGCTCTGCTAACGGAATTGATAGGCAGACGAACAATAGGTGAGATATCTTTGAGTAAGAAGTCGAAATAAGCGAGTACGTACTGACCATGTTGTCTTTGTCGGAAGTAGACTCCCGTATCAACTAAATCCCAAGAGTACGTGGTATTAAATTCTTTGGTACTGATGATAGGCATCGAGGTGCCTTGCTCGCCATCGCGAAGATCTCGTCGCCAAAGCCCGTACAGCTCGTTTGTATAAACCAAAGTGTTAGCGTCAACCATAGTGCCGAAGCGCCCACCATCGAAAGATATACGTGTACTTTCACCACTCTCAATATCGATTTTATATAAGTCGGTGAACTCGTTGTTATAAACAGCAGAAATAATCGCAGTGTCATCAAATGACCATGTAGGACGGTTGTGAGCTTCATGCTCTGATTTAACAATGGATAGTGCTTTCGTATTTACATCGTAAAGGTAAATTTTGTCTGCTTTCTCGCCATAAACGGGGGCAAAAAAAGCGATCTTGTCACCTGCATGGTTCCAGCGTGGATAACGAATCGTTTGTTTGAGTTGTGTAAGTTGTTGTCTATTGTGGCCATCAGGATCAGCTATCCATAGCTCGTAATAGCCTGACTCATTCGATACATAAGCTAATTTCTTGGTTTCTGGCGAGTAATGCGGATATTGGTGACTAAACTCCGAGTGAATGACAGGAAATGGCATTGAAGCGATTGCAGATGACAGCGTTAAATTCACAAGCGAATATTTCTCACTGCGTTGTTGATAAAAAAGCTCTGCCGTTTCTGTTGCGAAAGCCGGATAACTAAAGCCTACATGTGGCAACTTAGTTGTCGTTAGGGTCGCTAAGTCGAGAATATAGCCTCGTCTTACATCTGTCCGTTGTGCAGCGTAAACTAATTTATTGTTTGTCGGATGCCACGCAAAACCGACAATGTCCTCCTCACCTTTGGTAATTTGCTGTGTTTGCTTGGTTTTTATGTCCACCAAATAGATATTTTCATCAAATCGGTTAACGCGTCTACTCACCGCAATGCTCTTCCCATCAGGCGAAAATTTGAAGTCCCTATCTCTGAAGCCGCAATTGTTACTGCAAGAAAAGCGCACTGGCTTGCTGGCAGCATCAGCTAAATCGATAAAATAAATACCACTGTCATCGGCAGGCTCTGCGTAGCCATGAAAGGCTAGTGTTTTATCATCTGGCGAAATATCGATGTAGTAATACCCGCCTTTGAGAGGACATTGAGCGATCGCTTTTTCTTGTCCTGTGTTAACTTTCAGTTCAATGATTTCGCAATAATTCTTTGATCTATTCTTCTTAGCAAAATAAAGGTATTCACCACTGTTACTCCACACGGAGTGACCCAAATGGTCTTTGCCAAAGGTCAATTGTTTTGTAGGTAAGTCGGGGTTATTTCGGTCTTTAATAAATAGATTTCTGATCCCTTGGCCATCACTCCATTTAAAGACAACTTTTTGCCCCGATGGTGAAGGTGAAGCAAACAGCTCCACTCCTGGCAGCTTGGTAATTGCGTTGATTTCTGGTACCTGGTGAGTAGGCGTGTTTTCGCGTGTTATCAGCAGATAAGCAAGTATAACGGTGGCAATTAGCGATGTCTTTGAAGACAAAGCGTCAGCGTCTGTTACTTGGTACAAAGATGCACGGCGTGTACGTTGGAGTATGAAGTATAGAGGTGAAATGTTATCGAGCAAATCTCGCTATGAAGACTTCTATGCACCGCTTGACGGAGATGGCAATGGTGGTATTTTCGCTGAGTACGAAGCAGCTTGTGCAGCTGATGCACTGCTTGTGTAGACAACCCAGAAACGCCATACCAACTGTTCTTGCCGTCATATGTTCGTAACGACGTTTCAGTCTCTTACAGCACAGAGTTAGAGAATGATATGCAGCTGCGTTTGTTTGGTGGTATCAACAATGTTTTCGATAACAATGGTCCATTTATTTTAGGTGGTACAGGAAACTACGACAGCAACTATGGTGGCGGTAAAGGCCGTTTCTACTACTTAGGTGCTGAAATAAGCTTCTAATCTCATTGCACGGTTGAAAAAAGCGCAAGGATGCGCTTTTTCGAAATACCGTCCTGTCAATTAAGCCTCTCTATCGGGGCACCTTTAACCTCCTCAGGAAATTCACAAAATGAAAAAAGTAGTAACTGCGCTACATGGCGCTGTCGCTTTTCTATGTTTTGCCTTTTGCTTCACTGCATTGACCTCGTCAGCACTTGCCTACATGTATTTAGCTGATAGCAATCAAAGTGGTGATGAAGAAGAATTGCAAGTAAGTGATGGACCGTATGTATTTGAGCAGGCCGAATCGCTGACGTTTAAATGGCTATGCGATAACGAGTTATTTGAGCGGTCAGTCGCGATGCCGGACTTTGTTCCTCCTTATGTGTTCCAGCAGTGTTAGTTAGATGTGGAAATTAATCGTATTAAATTCGCTGAAGATTTTGTCGAGTATCGAGGTGATTTTGACCTAGCTGCTTTGAGTGATTTACACGGCCAGTATGATCTGATGTTAGAACTGCTAACCAACAACAAAATTATCGATGAGCAGGGTGATTGGGTGTTTGGCACTGGGCACTTTGTTATTACTGGAGATATTTTTGACCGCGGTGATAAGGTTACTGGAATACTCTGGTTTATCTACAAGCTAGAACAGCAGGCAGAACAGGCAGGTGGGAAAGTACATCTATTGCTGGGTAACCACGAAGTAATGGTACTCAATGGTGATTTACGTTACTTGCATCCTAAATATGTGCTTGCGGAAAAATTACTCAAACAACCTTTCGAAAGTCTTTTCGGAGAAGATTCGGTGCTTGGCCGCTGGCTTCGAAGTAAATCAGTATTGGTGAAGATTAACAATATGTTGTTCGCCCATGGTGGCTTTCACCCTGAGCTAGTCAAAGATAAGCGAACACTAGCTGAGATCAATAGCGTTTTTAAACAAAACCTAGTTAAAGCGGAGCTTCGCGAACCGCGAGAAGGGTTTGCACGTTATCTGCATAAGTCTAATGGACCAATTTGGTACAGAGGTTACTTCAAAGACAATGGCGCTTCCGGCGAAGAAATTGAATTACTTTTACAGTATTTTGATGTCGAGCATTTAATTGTCGGGCATACTTCTCAACCTCAGATAGAAACACGATTTAACGGTAAGGTTATCGCTATCGACAGTTCCATTAAACGTGGTAAATATGGCGAGATATTGTTACTAAAAGCCGGAGAGTTCACTAGGGGAACATTATCCGGCAAGAGTGTTCCGTTGATTTATTGGCGCAATGACAATAATGCATGTTTTATCTGCTGAAGTTGGTTTAAGCTAGTCGCAAAAACAATCGGACGTTTGTCTATGTATCAAGGGGTATTAATTGGTCACCCGTTAATGGAGCGGTGTAGCAAGTTCCTATCTCGGCACAAACCACTCACACACAAACAGTGGTAGTCTCGGATGGGCGAAGTCCCTGAAGCAAACTTAGCACTTGATTTTTACAACACTGGGCCAGCTATTGATGTGCTTGAATCGAAAATGGCAAACCTACTAGGTAAAGAAAAAGCGCTTTTTGTACAGAAGGGGATGGTGGGGCAAAACAGTGCATTGATGGAGTACGCCAAGCGCTCAGGGAGTGACAAAATAGCCATTCATCCTGAATCACTAGCCTATCAAGAGTTAATGGGGCTGAACGCTATACATCTTGGTAAAAAGGGCAGTGCGATTGAGGCTGCCGATATTGCTAAATTACCAACGTCAATTGCGGCAGTTTGTGTTGAACTGCCAACACGAAGGGCTGGCTTTAAATTACCTGAGTGGCAAACGCTTCAAGCGTTAAAAGACTTTTCAGTAACTCATAATATTCCGATTCATTTTGACGGCGCTAGGTTATTTGAATCTGCAGATTATTGGCAAAAATCACCTGCAGAGGTCGCTGCATTAAGTGATTCAGTCTATGTCTCTTTGTATAAAATGTTGGGGGCAGCAGCAGGCGGTATTATCGCAGGAAGTGAAGAGTTCATCGAATCTTTGAAACCGTGGCGCTCTCGATTCGGTGGCGATATGTTCACGGCTTTTCCTTACGTGCTTTCAGCACTCTGGGGGCTAGAACATTATTTACCACGAATTTCTGAATTTAATCCGCGGGCGCAGAGTTTATCCCAGCTTATTGCTCAGAATATCGGAGCGGAAGCGTTGCCTGACCCTGTGCAAACTTGTGGTTTTATTGTTGAGTTACAGATTGACATGGTGACACTTGAGCAAAGAGCATTAGCACTCGCTGAAAATGAAAGAATTTGGTTGTTCGATCGACTTTATGACGCAGGTGAAGATAAAAGTCGCTTTGAGGTTCAAGTAGGAGACGCACTCGATCATTGGAGCGATACAGAAGTGGTTGCCAAGCTTATGCAATTGTTAGACTAGTTGCAGCTGAATAAGCGTGAAGCATCATCATAGTAAGCAATTGTAAATTCTTCTCAAAATAAATATTTATTGACTATACTTTACTTACCACCTGAGATGAGCAGGGATGCTTATGCTTTATATAGTTGATGATGATATCGAATTTTCGTTGCTGCTGAGCGACATTTCCTCCCCACATGTACCTGAACTGAGAGTATTCCATGATCCTGTCACTTTCTTTAGCGATATAGAGTTAACGGCAAAAGATATAGTCATTTTGGACATTAAAATGCCCAAAATGGACGGTATTGAGGTATTACGTGAACTTGCGGATAAACGAATAAGTTCGTCTCTGATTCTTATTAGTGGTGTAGAAAGCGGCGTCTTGAATTCTACAGCAATGTTGGCAAAAGAATTGGGGTTAAACATTGCTGCACAACTTCCTAAGCCCTTCACGCCACAAAAGCTTGTGGATGTCTTAGCTAAAATAGTTTCAGATGACCAGGTAAGAGCATTTAAACAAGATAGCTCAGTTCGTGATGAGACATTGAGTTTTAGTAAAGCTGAAATTGAGGACGGATTAAGCAAAGGGCAAATTACGCTCTTTTATCAACCTCAAATAGATTTAGATACCTGTCAGTTGTGTTCAGTGGAAGGGCTCGTAAGGTGGGCTCATCCAACATTAGGGCTGGTACCACCAAACGTTTTTCTACCGCAGGTGCATAAGCATAATCTTCTAGATACGCTAACAGACCATGTTATTGAGTGTGCAATAAATGCCGAGTCTAGTTGGAATAAGTTAGGCATTGAGATAAATACTTCAATTAATGTTAATGCAAGTAATGTGATTAATTTGTCACTGCCGGAAAAGTTGGAAGCACTAGCGAATAATGCAGCCATAACACCTTCTAAAATTTGCTTAGAAGTCACGGAATCAGAGCTAATGACAGAGCTTATCCCTTCGATGGATACGTTGACTCGTTTAAGATTGAAAGGCTTTAGGCTTTCAATTGACGACTTTGGTACAGGCTTCTCTTCTTTACTGCAATTATACAGAATTCCTTTTACAGAATTAAAAATAGACCGTTCGTTTATCAAGAATTTAGCAACTAACCCTGAATCTAGAATCATCGTGGAGACTTGTATTTTGCTGGCGCATAAATTGGGGATGACCGTTGTTGCTGAAGGGATAGAGGATAGGGAAACATTTACAAAACTGCATGAACTTGGCTGTGATATTGGCCAAGGCTTCTACTTTTCAAAACCGTTACCGGAGCATGAGCTCCATGTCTGGCTGCATGAGAACAAGAAAAGAGCTTTAGTTACTTTATGACCATAAGAACACTGACGCTCTTATTGTTGTTGTTAAACTCCTCGCTAACAATATTGTGTTTTCATATTATCCATCTTAAGCATGAGAGAGAGTTAATGCTCTCCTCAAGTGTGGCGCAGCTTGAATATGTAGCGGCTATTCAGCACAAAAGAATTAAAGCCATGTTAGTGAGCTATAAAAATATGGCTTTGATGAAAAGCGACGCACAACTTAGCTCGCTCATTCTAAATGGAAAACCCCGGAGGTTAGACGAGCTGAAACAAGATATTGATCGAATCTTGAATAGTACCGTCGGTTCAATTTCACAAGTATCGTCTGCTGGGGTGTTCAGCTCAGATAAAAGAGTTATCGCGTCTACCTCTGACATCTATAACACGCTCAACATCGACGAGGTGACGGCGGCAGGCTCTCAATACAGAGTAAAGTTTGTGCTATTCGATAACCGATCTTATGTTGTGTTTGTTGAACCGATAGAAGTTGAGTCAAATGTAATAGGTTACATCGCTTTGGCATTTTCAGATATTCAACTTAGGGAAATTGTTAACGACTATACAGGGCTCGGAAACACTGGCGAGATTGTACTGGCAGCGCTTAATGAAACAGGAGATGCGATTTTTCTTACACCGACTCGGCATGATCCCAGTGTCGCATTCTCGCTAACTATTTCGCCGAACAACCTAGAAATACCGATAACCGACGCTATGACTGGCGTAAATGATGTCTTTGAAAATTACGTAGATTACCGTGACATTCCAGTACTCGCCATTTCTCATCATATTCCAGAGGCTGGCTGGGGGATGATTGTTAAAATCGACAAATCCGAAGTTTTTAAGCAATTATCTGAGCTTAATAACCAATCGCTCAATGTGTTGTTATTTACTTTTGTCGTTGTTTTCTTTGTTTCACTGCTTGTTGTTAATCGACTGGCACGACCATATGACGCGTTAATAAAAGCGATGTCTGAAACGGCAAAAGGAAAAAAAACGACGCTAGAATTCAAATCAAATGTTGTTGAAGTTAACGATGTAGTTTCAGCGTTTAATTTCATGATTGAAAAAATAAAGTTATCAGAGCGTAATCTGCGAGAGTCAATTAAGGTACTGACTGAATTAAATATTAGGTTAGACTCTGAAGCTGAGCGATTTAAACGTTGGAAAGAGTCAAATTTTATTGGAATTATACATTCTGATGCTAAAGGTAATATCTTAGACGCTAATACCACTATGTTAGATATGATTGGCTATACGCATCAGGAGTTGGAAAACAATGAAATTGATTGGAAAAAACTCACGCCAAAGGAATATCTCTCATTAGATTTAAAAGCTATAGACGAAGCAAACCGACAAGGCTATTGGACCCCTTTTGAAAAAGTCTATATTCACAAAGATGGACATGAAGTTCCAATTCTAATCGGTGGTTCAATATTCAAAGAGAGTACTCAAGAATTCATTGTCTTTGTTGTCAATTTATCAGAAAAGTATCAACAAGTAAGAGAGCTTGAAGAGTACAAAGGCATAATCGAAAACTCACATGATATGTTAGCGTTTGTCGATAAAAATTATCGTTTCAAAACCGTCAATCAAGCGTATTTGAATTTGCATAGCAAAGAGCGGCATCAAGTTATCGGACGTTTACTGCCAGAAATACTAGGGGAAGAGTTTTTCTATCACACTATCAAAAGCAAAATAGATAGAGCGCTTGAGGGAGAGCAAGTTAGCTTTGTCGAAACGGTTAGAGTTAACGAAGGGCAGAAAGTTGTAACACTTAAAATTTCCTATATCCCCTATCGAAGCAACAAAGGCGAAATTATTGGGTTTATCTTTAAAGGCGAAGATATTTCAGAGCTTCGGGCAAAGGAGAGAACCATTGAGTTAAAAGAAAAAGAACAAAAGCAAATCATCGATTCAATGCTCGAAGGGGTTTTTACTGCGGACTGCAAAGGTAAGATACTTTCCTTTAACCCTGAAGCTGAACGTATCTTTGGCTACAAGGAAGAAGAAATCGTTGGCAAGAGCATTGATCGATTGACAGAAGAAGTGGCACATCATGAAAAAATGATGAAAAATTATTTGGCCACTGGAGTATCTCATGTCATTGATCACCGTGTTATTAGAACTATCGATGCTAGACACAAAGAAGGCCACCTTTTCCCAATTCGTGTTGCCGTAGCGAGTATGCCGCTTAATCAGCACGGCGAACGTCACTTTATTGCTAATTTTCAAGACATGAGCGAATATGAGCAGCAGCGAGCACAGCTCAATAGAAGCCTAAAGCTAGACTCGCTGGGTAATGTTGCAGGCGGTGTAGCTCACGACTTTAATAACATACTCGGCATTATAGTAGGTTATGCAAGTTTGCTTTCAAGTAGTGAATTAGACAGGCAGCAATTTTACATCGAGGCGATTGAAAAAGCTTGCAACAGGGGGCAGAAATTAACGAAAAGCCTTTTGACCTTCGCTAAAAAAGGAAATCAAGGCGCTTCCAAAGTTAATCTCAACGACTTGATAGCGAAAAACCGACAGCTATTAGAAACCGCAATTACCTCTAAAATCATACTTAATCTCGAACTGTCGACATGCGACTGCTTCACGAATGTTGAAGAAGACTTGTTTGAAAACATGCTCTTAAATATGTCTATCAATGCAATGCACGCAATGCCAGACGGCGGCAGTATCACTATAGCAACTGAGTGCATGCACTTATCTTCAGTTCAAGCAAATAGGCTGGCGCTAAAAAGCGGAAAATACATCAAACTTACTATTTCTGATACAGGTTTTGGAATACCAAAAGAGAATATCGATAAAATTTTTGATCCTTTCTTTACGACAAAAGCCGACTTTGGAACCGGGTTGGGGTTGTCGCAATGCTATGGTTTTATCAAATCATGTGATGGGGTCATTGACGTTAGTTCTACAGAAGGAGAAGGCACTGTCTTTGAAATTTTCCTACCGTGTTTAGAAAGTGAAGGAAATCCCGTTATCCAAGAAGAAAAGTCTATCGGCGTACCTATGTTGAGCGGTATTAAAAGTGCTTTAGTTATAGATGACGAGCACGATCTGAGAGTCGTTATTCGTTCATTTTTGGAGGCTGAAGGGATTAACGTATTTGATACAAGTGAGCCTAAAGAAGCGATATCTATTGTAGAGTCTGAAAGTCTCGATGTTGTTATTAGCGATATAATTATGCCTCAAATTAGTGGCTTAGATTTAATGCAACATATCAAGCAAATCAAACCGCAGATGCCTCATTTGTTTGTTACTGGCTTTTTTAGTATTCAGTCAGACGCCGAAGAATACAGTGAAGAGGAGGTTTTATCTAAACCTTTTACCAAGAAAGAGCTATTTGAGAAGTTGAACAAAATTTGTGGAACTTAATATTTAAGATTTAAGATTTATGTGTACTAGCTCAGACTTGATCTGACAGTTACCCGTTTTTCTATTGGTGACTGTCAGTTTAGATTTGAGCTAAATTCTTCTCAGCCCAAATCGATTTTCCATCAAGTAATGTTTTATAGGGCGTTCTGCCACAACACATTTTTCCATGATGAGTTCGCTCATTATTGTGATAAGCCATCCATTCGTCCAGATCTTTTTGAAGCTCATCAAGCGAACTGTAAAGCTTTTTACGGAACGTAACCTGATAGAACTCGTTAAGTATCGTTTTGTGAAATTGCTCGCAGATACCGTTAGTTTGAGGTGACATCGCTTTAGTTTTCGTGTGGTCAATATCATTAATTCATACTCAAATTTGTCTTTATTATTAACGACAGGGGGTTTTTGTGTAATTGCTACCCCAATCATCTTAATAATAGCTGTTTCGATTATTTTGCTATCAACAGTTTTACCTTCGCAGTCTGTTATCTTTGTATTGCTACTTCAATACAAAACTTTGCAATATCTATCGCCTCTAATAATACGTTGTCATGAAGCATTATAAACTCGTCAGGAAAGCCTATTCAAACAATATGGTATCGAATTAAACCGCAGTACCATGGCTGACTGGGTGATAAAGTGCAGCACTTTGTTTAAGCCACTGATTGAAAGGCTCAAAGCCATTCAACTCGAACAACCTGTTATTCAGGCGGATGAAACCACATTACAGGTCATCAATGAAGACAAGTCCACCTGTTATATGTGGTTGTATTGCACCGGTACTGATGCACCTAATGAAAGCCCGATACCCAATATCGTACTGTATGACTACCAGAATAATCGGTCAGGTCGTTGTGCGTTGGCGTATTTAGGGGATTACTCAGGCTATTTGCAAGTGGAGGGTTATCAGGGCTATGCACAAACACAGGCGACATTAGCCGGTTGCTGGGCCCATGCCAGACGCAAGTTTAAAGAAGCCGAAGTGGCACAAGCAAAGGGTAAAACGGGTAAAGCGAACTGGGCACTCAATCATATCCAGAAGCTCTACCGGATTGAAACCCGTATCAAAGGAAAATCCGCACAGCAGAAGTATCAGGTCAGGCAAACAGAATCGCTTCCCCTGCTCAACCAATACAAAGCTTGGCTGGATAAATCCGTACTTCATGTACCGCCGAAAACTGCGTTGGGTAAAGCACTTGGCTACAGTTTGAATCAATGGCAAAAGCTGGTGCGCTATGTCGATGATGGCAACCTAGCCATCGATAATAACCGAGCAGAGCGTGCCATAAAGCCCTTTGTCATCGGCCGAAAGAATTGGTTATTCAGTCACGATAAAAAGGGGGCTAATGCCAGCGCGATACTTTACAGCATCATCGAAACAGCGAAGGCTAATGGATTAAGCCCGTTTGATTACCTTCTTCATTGTTTAGACCACCTAGCCGCATCGCCTAATGATGTCTAGCCTCTCTTGCCATGGAACGTGATTTTGAGTAAGGCGTAGATCAGCAGGCGGTTACCTTTTATCCTTGAAATAAGGTAGTTCATCATTATTTTATCAACCTTCATCATGTTATGATGTTTGCAGGGTATTGTTTAGGCTAATTTATGCTTCCCTAGTTAAGCGTATGTGTAGAATTAAAAATGAAGCTAAAACGTCAAATTACCACGCTATTTATTAGGCTCTTTGCCAGTCGCTATGCAAACTCATCGGATGGATTTTACAATGAATAAAATAAGAACAATTAAATTGCGAGTTTATAAAAACGTAAAATGGTTTATTTTACTTTGTTTTATTCCATGGCTGGCTTGGTCAAATGAGCCGCCAAAGGTTGTTTTTGAGCCATCTTACACTATCAATAATTCCGCGAAAGCAAGGGAGTTGGGAATAACTCAAAGGATAGAAGAAAAAAATGGAAGAGTTCGTTATTTCTACAATGATGATTTTTCAGGAGAACAAACTTTTCTAGTTGAGTTAACAGCAGATTCTTTAGTTGCATATAAAACTCAATTAAATAAATCGCTTAAATCAGTCAATCGAAAAACGGGCAGTGAAACCGTTGCGTCTTATAAAGCTAAAGCAATTTCTCGTCATGTTGCAGATATAACTAATCAACAGTCTTTGTTTAAAAGTGCGTTGAACCATTCTAATAAGCGAATCAAATTGGAGCGATCGTTTAGTCAAGTGGCAAATGTTGTGGTTGTTAAAGCCGACGCTAGCGATAAATCTTTTATTGAATCTTTGCCTAACGTTAAGAGGGTTTCTGTTGCTAAACGTGTTTACAAGTCACTAAAAGCAAGTGTTTCTATTACTAAAGCCGATCAAGTATGGCAATTAATGGATAGCCAAAATCTCGAAGTAAAAGGTGATGGTATAACGGTCGCGATACTTGATACTGGAATTGATTATACGCACCCAGCATTAGGGGGGTGTCTTGGAGAGGGCTGTAAAGTTAGCAATGGTTGGGATTTTGTCAATAATGACGCAGATCCTATGGACGGTGATGGTCATGGTACTCATGTTGCTGGTATTGTTGCCGCTGAATCGGATGATTTTACCGGTGTTGCGCCGAATGCTCGATTACACGCATATAAAGTGCTTTCAGATGAAGGTTGGGGTAAAATTTCAGATGTTATTGCTGCGATAGAAAAAGCTGTTGACCCCGATGGCGACCCTAATACCGATGATGCCGTTGATGTCATTAACATGAGTTTAGGCGGAGTTGGTGACGCAGATGATTTATTGAGCCAAGCAACAGATGCAGCAGTAGATGCAGGTGTGATCGTGGTTGTTGCAGCAGGTAATGAATTTTCTTATGGTGAAATAGAAAGATCATCTCCTGCCGCTGCGAGAAAAGCTATAACTGTAGCCTCGAGTGATAAAGATGATACTATTTCTATCTTTTCATCAAGGGGTTCTTTGCCAGTAAATCAAGCGTTAAAACCTGAAATAACGGCACCCGGTGGCGATATACTTTCAACTTTTTTGGATCATGGTGTGCAAGAGTTGAGTGGTACAAGTATGGCAAGCCCACACATAGCAGGTATTGCTGCTCTTTTAAAACAATTATCACCTGAACTGACCCCTTTACAAGTAAAACGTCGGCTTATGGCAAGCGCTGTTGATTTAGGTAAAGATCCTTTTGCGCAAGGTGCTGGTAGGGTTGATGCCATTGCTGCAACAGATGTAGGAACTTCATTAGAAGATGGACTGGTCAACTTTGGTAAGATAAACAATTCTCAAACTAGCTGGCAAGTAGAGTCTAGTTTTACTATTTTCAATCACTCGTCGGCTGAGAAAAACTATCAACTCAACCTTAATGAAGATGCTCCCAGTGGAACGTCAATATTAATCGATGAATCTGAAATCACTGTGCAACCAAATGATAGCGCGACTGTAACAGTGACGTTGGTGATTGAAAATGTAAATGATGTAGCTTATTCAGAGCATCCATTAGGTGTGTACTATGGAGCCATTAACATATCCAATGAAGGTGATATGAATCGTATTCCATATGCATTTGAAAGAACGACCTACTTGAGTATTGATAATGAAAGTGACTACGACGCTGGCGTTTTCTTGGCGCCAAATACAGGTGAGATACATTATTTATACTTACCCCCTGGCGAAACAACTAAAATAGCTTTTCCTGCACAATCTACATTTGTAATGACTCGATTTAACGAGATCCCCAGTGAAGACTACTCAGATATAATACCTGAAGGATATCGCGTGAGTGGGCTTACAACGCATAATTTACAAATTGATGGTGATACAGAATGGACTGTTTCGGCTGACTCTTTAGAGTTTGGTGTTGGTGTAACTAACTATCTCGACACTGATGGAATTGAAAAACCATTAGAAGAGTTGGATTTTAGCAGGCGTTTTTCACTGTTAACAAGTGATTCTATTATTTCAATGTCGTTTGGAGGAGATGCTCGCGCTGATTTTCATCTTTTAGGGGAAATGACAGATGACTCAAGTATATTTTTTGGGAATGTTATTACTAAATTAAATGAGCAAGCCATCAATGATAACAGCGAGAAACAGAATATTTATCATTTTTGGTATCACGCTATGGGAAATGAACTTTACGATGGAACAAAAGAAATAAACTTTACTTCTAACCAGTATTATTCAGTTAATTTTAATGAGCGACTGTTAAGCGAAGACATTACTCAACATATCCGTTTTGCAAGTTTCTCTGACTTACTAAATTTATCTTATAACATAAATGTATCTAGTAACGTAAATGTATTTAGTACTCCATCAACTGATAATTTCTATTCTGGCTTATCTATTTATTTTCAGTTGACTAATGAAAAGAGCGAATATTTTTCTCGATTGGTAGCAGGTACTAGTCTTAATGGCTTAGCTTTTCAAAATAAAGTGAACAATTTCCATTATACAGGTGGGTTGGATGCCACTAAACAGTTTGAACGTAACTCCCAATTGAATATAGGAGCAAATGGCACTTATTGGAATGCCGATATGATTTTGGAAAATGATCAAGTCTTTATCAAACCGGGTAGGTCTGAATATGAAAATGCATTTATTGCTGACTTATCGGGTTTTGATTACAGCTTAATCAACACTGAATACCAATTTATTTGTGAAGATACACCGCTAGAAACTCATTCACTGAGCTTTAATGAGTTGGGAAAGGTAGTTGCACCATTGCCAGAACAAACGTGTAGCAAGTTGTCAATCGACTTCCAATTCGATAACTACCTGGATGATCAGGTATATCAATCAAAAGTGAGTTACCCAATAGAGTATTTAAGTCACAGAGCGCCTCTGAATAGAATCTTCCTGTGGGAAGGAGACAACATTGTTTTAGACCAGACCTTAAATAAAATTAAGTCGCGAATAGAAATTAACGTGGAAACCCCTGAGGACTTAGCTTATTTAAGCGCTTATTGGCAAATCGAAGGCGGTGAATGGCAAGAGCTTATTTTATCAAACGATGGTGATACAAAAGCTTTTGCTCAGTTCGACATGATTGCTGGAAGTAATATTGTCAACATGAAGTTGAACATAGATGGAATTGAGCAAACACTTAACGGCTTTTTTAAGTTAGGAATGGACGCAGGTGAAGATTCAGATGTCGATGATGATGGGATTGACAACTCAGTTGATACGGACAATGACAATGATGGCGTTGAAGATGCCCAAGACGCATTTCCATTTGATCCGAGTGAGTGGGAAGATACTGATTCGGACGGAGTAGGCAACAATGCCGATAACGATGATGATAATGACGGCACTATTGATTCTGAAGATGCTTTTCCATTAGATGCAGCAGAGCAGTTAGATACTGATACAGATGGTATCGGCAATAACGCCGACAACGACGACGATAATGACGGCGCCCTTGATGTTGATGACGCCTTTCCGTTAGACGCTACAGAACAGTTAGACACAGATTCCGATGGTATTGGCAATAATGCTGATTCAGATGATGATAATGACGGCACTATTGATTCTGAAGATGCTTTTCCATTAGATGCAGCAGAGCAGTTAGATACTGATACAGATGGTATAGGCAATAATGCAGAGTCAGAGGAGGATAATG
>JAKVCY010000016.1:44610-65560 GCA_022448425.1 Thalassotalea sp.
GAGTAGGCAACAATGCCGATAACGATGATGATAATGACGGCACTATTGATTCTGAAGATGCTTTTCCATTAGATGCAGCAGAGCAGTTAGATACTGATACAGATGGTATCGGCAATAACGCCGACAACGACGAAGATAATGACGGCGCCCTTGATGGTGATGACGCCTTTCCGTTAGACGCTACAGAACAGTTAAACACAGATGCCGATGGTATTGGCAATAATGCTGATTCAGATGATGACAACGATGGTATTGAAGATTCAAGTGATGCATTTCCTTTAGATGCCTCTGAACAATTGGATACAGATGGAGACGGTATTGGCAATAATGCTGATTCAGATGATGATAATGACGGCACTATTGATTCTGAAGATGCTTTTCCATTAGATGCAGCAGAGCAGTTAGATACTGATACAGATGGTATCGGAAATAACGCCGACAACGACGACGATAATGATGGAGTAAACGACGCTTCAGATTACTATCCATTAGATGCTAGCCGTTCTCAAAAACCTGAAGTCAAGCAGACGGCATCCAGCTCGGGCGGAGGAGGTAGTATAACGCTTTACTTCTTACTGATGTTAATAACGGTAAATTATTTGCGAGTTAAACGTCGATAACTCGTCAATCATTTTAAGTGACAGGCCGCAGTATATTACTTTATCCGTAAAGTTTACTGCGGCTTTAATCTATTAATCCCTCAAATGTTATATTTATTAATGAGTTAACAAATATAACTCCTAGTAACTAGCTTAGTTGTACCGCAAAATAGCTTTTCTTTTGTTGCTTTAATCCGTCCAATTTTAACCTTTGTAAGAAATTACTTAATTATATGAAAAGTAACATTTTTATTATTTCTTCTTTCGTGTTTTAACTATTTTTTTAACTCAAATATCATCTTTGGTTAATTAAATGTTAATGAAGTGTTGACTTGGTGTTTTTGTATTTATAGTCAGCTCGCTATTTTGTTTGTATACAGTATAAAATTGCGATGAGGGGAGCAAAATATCGCGATAGTCTACGGTAACAATCAGAGTTAACTGTTCAAAGAATAGAAAAATCAGTTAGTGGCAGAATCTGGTAACACTTCGCGTGTTACGTCGGTCCCAATTGAAGGAAAAATACAGTGCATAAATACCCTATAAAAAGGTTAGCCCTTGCAACGGCTATCACTGTTTCATTTTCATCTTACGCACAGAATGTTGACTTTTAATATTGCTTCTGTTGAGTACGACTTTGGTGACGGTGCGGTGAACTCAAATAACACTGGTACACAGCAAGGCCCTAGCCATACGTACCTTTATTCGGGCAACTACACTGTTCGTTTAAAAGTAACGCTAAATAACGGCGTTAGCTTTATTCAAGAAAAAGACATTACTGTAACAGGTGATGCCTACTGCTTCGCATATGGTAAGTCTAATACTCAGTGGACTAGGAACGTTCGCGTAGGTACGGTAAATCAAGCTTCAACTGCAAGCCCGTTCAGTTACTTTGATAATGCTGGCTTCTCTTTCAAGAAAGGTGAAGCAACTGAAATCGGCGTTAAGCATGGTTCAAATGGCCCTTACCTAGCAAACTGGGCTGTTTATATTGACTTAAATAACAACAAGAGTTTTGACGATACCGGCGAATTAGTGTTGAGCACCGCAGCAACGACTTTTGATGAAGTTATTGGTTCAGTTACTGTTCCTGCAACAGCGACTGAAGGTATAGCTAGAATGCGTGTTATTCAGTCTTATGAGTTAGACAATGGTTCGTTACCTGCTTGTAACAACGTAGAATGGGGTGAAGTTGAAGATTACGCAGTTACCATTACCGGTGACTTATCTTCGGCTAACCTAAGTAAAAAGCTCTTAGATGCTTGATATGCCATATCTTTATAGTTTTCATGTCTTAGAACTGCTAGAGCTGTTTTATATATTGCCGCAGTATAGTGATGATTAAAGTTTTTTAGTTTACACATAACTCGTCCTCATCTGCTTTTAATATGAATAGCTCTGAATTAGAATCTTCAATCCAATAGTTGTGATCTGTCATTATGTATTTAGAAACTTTAATTGGATCAGAAATATCATATTCGTTAGTTTTACAATGTAATAGCTCGTATTCAAATACTTCTTCAACGCTATAAAAAAAGAAAAGCTCGTCGTCATCAATGGCATAATTTGGATCGAATAATAAACGTAATAATTCCATTATTGCCTCAATCATTTCGACAAATTCACGTTGTTTTTTTGAATTATAAAAAGTGAAGCTAGCGTATTTTTTCTTGTTTCGCTTAAATACACGAAGATTTGGCTTAAGTATTTTAATACGTTTGTACTGCATATCTGTAATTTGCACAGCTGCATTTATGTTCAAATCTTCATTGCCAAGCAATGCAGCGTTATCGCGTTCTGGGATATAGCTAACATTTTCTTTAATTTGAAGCGCGTTGAATGTCAGGCGACTTGGCTTTACTTTAGAGCCTGATAGGCAAGGCCCGTCGTCAGCTTTGAAGCTTAAACCAGTTATTACGCCACTTTCGTTTTGGCGAGCTTTTACAGCAATACCTTTTTTAGCTAATGCAAATACTAGCTTTGTCATGGTGTCAGGCAGGTTGCCGCCATTTTCGCTCTCTATTGCTTTAAATCTAGCGCGAATACGAGCTGCCCAGTCTTTGCTGATAGCTTCTTGTCTATTGCCGCCAGCTGCTTTAATTTCACCTTTAGAGTAGTGTTTGCCCCAATTTTCGTCAGGCGATGTTAATTGCTTAAGGTCGAACTTTTGTTCGAAACGTCTGAGAACGGAAAAGCCTTTATGTACATCATCAGTATTATCTACAATTGAGCCGTCATCTCTAACAACAGAAGTCGCAATATGAGCATGATAATGATCTTTATCCCTGTGCTCACATGCAGCCCATTTTGTACAATTATCGTAGCCAAGGGCATCTAAATACTCAGTTATTAGCTCGTACCACTCGGGTTGAGTTAATTGTCTATCTTCCGGATGCTGAGAAACAACATAGTGTGCATACAAGTTTTCAGCTTTACCTTTATGCAACGCGCTTTGTTCTTCGAATTCTTCGATAAGATCATTTAAAGGCTCATCCGGATGTTCAGCCAGAGGTAGTCCAGTGACTTTACAGCGAGCGATTGGATCTTGAGCAAATGTGGTGCTGCCTATCCAAGTAATCAAATTCAGGTCATGTTCGTGACCATGCCCATTTCTGAGCATGTACTTTAGTAGCGGAGTTATAGTTGGCCTTCGTGGAGTTACTTTGTGAATCATGCCGCGCCTCCTAAGCTGCATCAGGTAGATTATTAAGCATTTCTTTATAAGATAATGCGCTAGGGAAGTAGGTTGGCTTACTTTCTTTATGATTCTTTATTTCGTTTGATACTTGCTTAAGTATCTTTAAAACACTGCAAAGCTCTTTTCTGAATGACTCTAAGTGCTTGCTGTTGCCAGTGCTGTGCGTAAAAGCCATCGCTTGATTACAATTGTTAGCAACGCCCTTTATTGCGCGAAGTAAGTCTTCGTTTACTTTAACTTGCTTTTCAATTGCGAAATGGCCTGATGTAGTCATTTCTTTAATTAACTCATAGATGAATCGCGAATCTTGTTTGTAGCCACTTTGTTTGCGCAAGTCTTGAAGCCACGCCTTTTCTTCAGTTGTGAGATAAAGCTTTACTACACTTAAGCGCTTTTCATCGTCATTTAAGCGTTCCCTGCCTAGCTTTGATTTGAGTTACGTTTGAATTTTCCATTGTGATAACCTTTTCTTATTATTGTTTTTGGTTTTTATTGGTCATTTTGTTTTTATAGTACTAGCGCAGAAGCCTATAGGCTTTGAGCATCCATTGTTTTAAAGGGCCTGTAAAAGTTAGCGTTAGGACTTTTATGGTACTTAAAACAATGGCTGGCTTAGCTTTTTTATAAATATGAAAGTATTGATACATTGTCGTTTTATTTGTGATCTAAACTGCGCTGTACACCTTGATTTTACAGGGTTTTAAGTGTCTATGCATGAAAAATATACGACCTGCTATAAACTAATTTTTTGTCAAGTTTTTAAGATTTTGAAAGAATAAGGGGGGGTATTTTATTAGGCCTGAAAAAATGTCATAGATGACAATTTTGTTGCCATTTAAGGCAATTCCAGTGTCATTTTGCTTATTTGGCAGCAGCTGCGCTGCTAAGTGACTCCAGTTTTAGTTTTCTTGTGTCACAGTCAGTGAGTGTGACATCGATTTTAAATATTAAGTTTCGCACTCATACAGAGTGACATTTTAAAGCTTCGCACAAACGTAGTGTGAATTACAAAGTGATGTTTTCTGTTCGCACGCTACTACTGTGAATGCTGTTATTGTCGCTTAGAAATAGTGTGAATATTTTAATATAGAAATAACATAGAGGTTAAAAATAGCCCAATTTATGGTACTATAAAATAGTAACTGTATTTACATTTTTGTGGTACTTTTGTGACAGTGATTGAGTTGATGAATGTATTGAGAGAAGCTGATAAAAATCATCAGTGGGCCTTTACACGCACTCAATTGAAAGAGTTATTTCAGAATGAGAAGCATGATAACTTCACCAAGTCATTAGCTCGTCATGTAAAATCAGGAGTGCTAGATAAAGTAGCTCATGGCATCTATGTTAACCCAACTGCTAAGTCTACACCCTACAACAAATTAGAAGCGTTAATTCCTTTTTTACGTGTTGAGCAAATTAATGTCGTAACAGCTGAAACTGTGTTGTCACGATGGTCTGTTATTTCACAAATGATGTTTGATTACGTTGTTGTTATGACAACTGGTTCGAGCAAGAAGTTTGATACTCAATATGGCGTTATCGAGTTCATTCACACTAAACAAGACATTGATCAATTGAAAGTAAATAGCTTTTATAATGAAAGGTGCAACCTTTATACGGCAAGTGTTAAGCAAGCGTATAAAGACCTTAAGTCACTTAATCGAAACTTGGACTTAGTTGATCAAGGTGAGCTTGCAGAAGCTATCAGCGAGCAAAACAAGAAGCACTGAATAAGTATATCTGGTTTACTTCGCGAAGCGACCAAATCCAAGGCCTAAGTATTAAATTCGTTGATATCTACGTATAATACGCGCCATTAAAAAAGCCAAAAAAATGCACTTCACTATGACTGTAGAAAAATTCGATCCTAAACAAACGACTACGTTAGAAACACCAAACAAGGTGCTTAGCGAGCAATCCAAACAGCACGGATTGATTAGCCCAGCACGCGAAGATGGTGAAAAACCTGGAAGGGTTGGTATGATTAATCTGGGCTGTCCTAAAAACTTAGTTGATTCAGAGCGTATTCTTACCCAGCTTCGCACCGAAGGTTATGACGTTGTTCCAAGCTACGATGATGCTGATATGGTAATTGTAAATACCTGTGGCTTTATCGATTCAGCAGTACAAGAGTCGCTTGATACCATCGGTGAAGCGTTAAAAGAAAACGGCAAAGTACTTGTAACGGGCTGTCTTGGCGCGAAAAAAGATGAAATTGTTGAACTGCACCCGAACGTACTTGGTGTAACGGGTCCACATGCCTATGACGAAGTGTTAACGCAGGTTCATGAGCATCTTGAAAAGCCTAAGCACAATCCATTTATCGACCTAATTCCAGACCAAGGTGTAAAGCTAACGCCAAAGCACTTTGCTTACCTAAAAATATCGGAAGGTTGTAACCACCGCTGTACTTTCTGCATTATTCCGTCAATGCGTGGCGACTTAGATTCTCGTCCTGTAGGTGATGTGTTAGGCGAAGCAAAACGCTTAAAGAATGCTGGCGTTAAAGAGGTGTTGGTCATTTCGCAAGATACGTCAGCTTATGGTGTTGATGTAAAACACAAGATGGACTTCTTTGATGGCATGCCGGTTAAAACGCACATGAAAGCGTTGTGTGAAGAACTGGCGAAGCTGGGTATTTGGGTGCGTTTACACTATGTATATCCGTACCCGCACGTTGATGACATTATCCCGCTAATGGCTGAGGGCAAGATTCTGCCTTACTTAGACATTCCATTCCAACATGCGAATAAGCGCATTTTGAAGCTGATGAAGCGCCCTGGTAGTTCTGACCGTGTATTGGAGCGCATTAAAAAGTGGCGTGAAATCTGTCCTGAATTAGTTATTCGTTCAACCTTTATTGTTGGTTTCCCTGGTGAAACCGAAGAGGAATTTGAAGAGTTATTAGACTTCTTACGCGAAGCTAAGCTCGACAGAGTAGGTTGCTTTAAATACTCACCAGTAGAAGGTGCTACAGCAAACGACTTACCTGATCATTTATCAGAAGAGGTGATGGAAGATCGTCTCCAACGCTTTATGGCGGTGCAAGCTGAGATTAGTGCGCAAAAGCTACAAGACAGAATTGGTCAAGAGTACTTAATCTTAGTTGATGAAGTAAATGAGCTTGGCATTGTGGGCCGTTCATACACCGATGCGCCAGAAGTTGATGGTAAAGTGTTTTTATCTGATGACTACGACGCTGAACCCGGCGATATGCTTTGGGCTGAAATTATTCATGCCGATGAACATGACGTTTGGGGCGTGCGCGTCGAAGATGACGAAGCCGAATAGCTGCTAATATCAACTGCAGAAAGCTAATCTATTGACATCAAAAAAGGGGCTTAAGCCCCTTTTTAATATCTGAAAATTGATACCTTGATTATCACTTATTAATCATCTTCGTTTGTAAAAATGGTCATCTGATTTCTACCATTTTCTTTCGATTGATAAAGTGCTTTATCCGCATCATTGATTAACGATGTTACTTGATATCCAGAAGTTCTCGTTGTCGTGATACCAAAACTCGCAGTGATCTTAAATTGATTACCAGAATCAGCAGTATCAATGGCCTCAATCACTTTTAAGCATTTCTCAGTGACGAATGTTGCCGCTTGAATATCACAGCTAGGTAGCAAGATAACAAACTCCTCACCACCCAAGCGAGCGAAAATATCATGATCTCGAATGCAAGGTTTAACCGCTTCAACGACTGCCTTCAGTGCCCAGTCTCCGGCTGCATGACCATAGGTATCGTTAATCGATTTGAATTTATCTAAGTCGAGAATAATGCAGCTAGCTGTTTGATGGGCTCTTTCAGCTAATGACAGTGTTTCTTCAGCGAGTGCCATAAAGTGACCACGGTTATTAATTTTGGTCAGATGGTCATACTCAGCTAGTACTTTCAAACGACGTTGAGAGTGCCAAGAGCGATATCCAAAGAACGCGAGTAGGGCAACAATCGCTATAAGCAAAGTTGCAATCAAACGGGTATTTTCGGCTTCTGATTGCGTCAATGAGCGTTCGATTTTCAATAGCTCATTTTTGTTATTCAGTAGCTCGTTTTCTTTGTTTAACAACTCAATTTTGTTTTTTTGTTGTAGTGAACGATTTTGAGCAAGTTCAAAAGCTATGTTCTTGGCTGTTATGTCGTTCAAATACGCTTTATCTGCTTCCGAATATTTAATATAGAATTTTAATGCTTCACCTAAGTCTTTCTTCTCATATGCTAGTTGATATTTCATATGGTAGGCGTCAACGGTTTGTTTAGTGCTGTTATGAGTAATACTTTCTATAGCTAAATCAGCGTAGTATTCACTTTTAGCCGTGTTATTAACCAAGAAAAATGACTTAGCTAGGGTGTTATAGAAATCGATAATTACCAATGAAAACCTGGTTGCTTTGGCATCTTCAATAAATGGCATTAGCGTCAATATAGCTTGTTGTGGATTACCCTGATTGAGGTGGCTTTTCGCTAGATACGCTCTCACGAGGGGAGGAGCGACAGCCCAATTAGTTTTTTCACAAACCTCTAAAGCTTGTTCAATTTGGAATATTTGAAATGTAGAGCTCGAGGAATTCCCCTGGCTAGCTTCAATCTTTTGCATCGACAAATTACATTGCTCGTTCTCAGTTAAATCTACTACGTCAATTGAGTCGATATAATTAAGAGCTAAATCAAATTGCTGTAGCTGATTGAAAAAAACAATTACTACGAATAAAGCCAATTTAGTTTGTTCTTTTACTAAAGCATTATTTGAGGTTTTATGTATTTCTACCTGCTTTAAAGCCTCTTGAACATGTAGGAAGCCTGTCGCCCAATCTTTTTTTGCGATTGAAGTATGAATCAGCCCGTACGTTGACCTTAATTTCATATCATCCGTAGGAGAGTTATTAATAACATAATTCAAGAGTCGTACTTGTTCATCGTACTTACCGGACATAAAGCTGCTATAGGCTTTTAATACTGAATAGTGATTCTGGTTGTCCTTTGATAATTGGGCTAGACTTTGCTCGAGCTTTTCTAATGTATGGTTAAAGGCGGCAGGATCTGTATGACGGTAGCTCTCTGCTTTGTTCAAAAGTTCATCAACAGACTCGACTTCTGCACTGGCTGGAACCATATATAAGCAGAGTAAGGCAAAAATATAAATTAGAGTTTGTTGCATCATAGTGAAAACGCGCCAATTTGGAATTGGCGCCAATTTTAATAAATACTAAAACGAGCAGGCTTTCAGCAGGTTCTCTGCGTCTTTTTTGTCATCGTTTTCTTTTGCAGGCTCTTCACCTTTTTCATCGTCTTCAGCAGGAACAACGAAAAAGCACTTTATTTCAGGTAATTCCGTTGATTCGATCTCAGATTCTAGTTCTTGAATAGTCTCTGCATCAAGTGGTGTTAATGACGCATCGCTACCTAGTTTTTCCATCATATCAATTAATATAGACATGTATTTCTCCTGATTGTTATTTTACAAGTGTTAAATTCGGTGCTGATAGCTTTCTATCGATTAGAGATAGTGCTTCTCTAACTATTTCATTCTCTACTAATGGCGTTGATGGAGGAATCACAAGCGTTGTTTCCATATTCAACACAGCACTAGAAAGATCGATTACTTTTATTTTTTCACTTCTCGTTTTGTGAATAGGCAGTACTTTAGCTTCATAGAGAATAACTTCATGCTCTGGAGGGTAATATTCCAACAGCAAATCAACAAGTAGCTGTTTGTATTCTTTTTCAGTTGATGTTTTACTCAAAGATTGATCGCCAGCAATGCCAACTTGCCAGAGCACGAGATGAGCGGCGGTATCTATATTTCGTTTATAAAACATAAACTGGCTTGTTTCATAGTGTATGCATCCTGTTCTACCAGGATCTATGCTCAAATCAGCATAGAGGCAGTCTTCTGCTGAAATTCCAGCTTCCATATGGGCGGGAAAGCCTTCGTCAGTCAAGTGTGCAATAGCTTTGTGAGCAACACAGGCAAATACCCCAGGATGCCCATAGAATGCAGCAACGACTTTTTTGCCTTGTTTAACTTCTTTGGTAATCGCATCTGTCATTTCTTGATAGGTAATATGACGAGATTTACCCTCTTGATAATATTGCTGAAGACTTTCGCAATTGGGGTTCATTTCTGAAATCCAGCTTTCTACTACGCCGTTAGACATTAGTAGAAAAACTTTATCAGCATTGGTTATATGGCTTTTTGATATCGGTGTGATGTGCGCGCCTAACGTCATGCCTACACCTACACAAACTAAACTACCAGTCATTATTAGCAAAGCGCATTTTTGTTGTTTGGGTAGACGATAGCAATTAACGCCTTGCAAAGGAACCTTTTGTCTTTAAAAGAGTTATGAAATAAGAAGTTTTTTAGTCCAGTCGTCTGCATTAAAGTAAATATGAAAGCTATTGTCATCACTAGTTCTAGGCAAAAATTGAAACCCCAATTTTCTAACAAACCGTTTTGTGGCTAAATTATTATGGCTAAAAGTGGCAACGATCTTTTTAGTACCTAGCGTTTTGAAGGCAAACTCCATTAATCCGCCCATTGCTTCCTCTGGCAGTCCTTTTCCTTGAAATAGCCGTGACAAAATAATGCCGATTTCAAGAGAAGAAGCTGAAGATGGTGTTGAAGGTCTAAAAAGTACTTGTATCCCCACTGGCACATTTTTCTTTTTGTCAAAGACAGTCCAAGTCTTAAAAGTAAAACTCTGGGTACTATTTAAGTCTATGGCGTTACGAAATTTTTTGTGAGCGACTTCTTCGCTTAACTTACCACCCGTAAGCTTCATTATCTTTTCATCAGTGTGCAGAGAAACGAAAAAGTCTCTATCTTCATCCCGCATTGGACGAACAGTAAGGCGCTCTGTTTCAAAGGTAAGCTCCTTCATTGTTACTTTACCTTTGCTTTGCAAATCTAATCACTCCTGTTTCGGCAACTGTTCTGTCGAACACGGTGAAATAGTTGGTGATTAATGGCAGGCCAACAATGGTCTGATTAGGCCAGTTAGGCAATTGGCTTAATAACTTAAAGCATGCCTTACCTTTCTCTGGCGTGTTTAATTGCCAGTAATGAGTAGGGGGACAAACAAGTTCAACAGGCTCGCTATTTTCACCTAGGAATGTAAAGGTAATGTCTGGCCAATCAGCCAAGTTAAGCTTGTTTGCATCAATGCCCTTGTATTGCTGTTCTACGCTACTAAACGGTGTCAGTAAGCCTTCAACGTTTGCGTTGACTTCATTGAGCTCTTTGATAATTTGCTGGTATAGGTCGTGAGTCAGCACCGTAAGGCTTGCGCCTGTATCAATAATTGCGTTGGTAAAATAAGCATGAACGTCTTTTTCAGCGAGTGGTGCTGCAGAAATTGGCGTCTTGTCGCCTACTTGAACTGATACGAGTTCAACGTTGTAGTAGATATCGTGTAGCACTTTTATCGTTTTAAACGTTCCTTGATAGCGATCTGTTTGAGACTCGCCACCGCCCAGCGTTAAAGCCCCTTGATTAAGTGGATCTTGCTTTAATTGGGCGACTTGATTTGGATTTGCAGTAACTACATTGATCCCCTCCGAAGCTACATGCACACTAGAGCGTTTCGCATAAAAACTAAAGCGGTTCTCTACAATGTGTTGTTGCGCAATTTGAGTAAATACAGGGCTAATATCGTGCTCTGGATATTGCCACAAAAACGATTTGAATGCTTTGAGGTCAATAAAATTAGGCGGCGTGCTTGTCGTTGATGTTTGTGCCTCTTTGCCTATGTTAAACGGCCACGGGTAACTTAATGCGCTATTGGCTTTGTCTGGAGTATTGCTTGCGTTGTGGAAATAATCGCTTAAATCAAAGCTCTTATTCAGGTGATGGTATGCTAAACCCAGAATGCCATCAGCGTCGCCAAAAGTACTTGTGGGTTCTGCTTCTACGATTGCGATAGCAGTGTCCGCGACTTTGGTTTGCTCTTTAAGGTCATGCGCGTGGTCCAAAAAGTGTATTTGGCTATGAATGACCGCACCAGCCCAACCTCCCATACCGTAATTAACTTCCTGCACGACTGGCGTAGCAATCAAGCTGGTATCTTTTTCCGGCTGATAAGCTTTGGGTTCAACAACAAGCGTGCTGCTTCCAGTGTCGACAATAAGGTTTACTGGTGATTGCTCACTGCCGATGTAAAGTGATGCAGTATAGTCACCTTTGGCATAAACATTTGTAAGAGGTAAATCGATGATATTCATTGGCTATTCTTTTTATAGTTTTGGGTTATGCCTTCCTAGGCAAAATTAGCGCAGACGTTATTAGAAAAGAAAAAACGCTTCGAGTCGAGGTTATTTTCACATTGCCAAGCTATGAACTTTCGAAAGAAAGCCTAGTGTTATGCGAGGGTAACAGCCGTAGTGATGAAAGCAGAGTTTATGAGTTTGCCAGATAAGGTTCGGCCACATAGATAAGCTATGTGGCCGATATTCATGAAACAAGGAAGTTTGCAAAGCGCTTATCTGCAATTTTGCATCAAGCACTTTTAAGTGTAGTCGGTTATTTTTGATAAGCTAAAAATTTTACTGACTTTTTTCTAACATTAAGAAAAGCATAAAGAAATTTCAGTGTCGGGTATCCCGACACAAAAAAAGGCCCGACAGCGAGGGTCGGGCGAATGTAGGAATCATAACGCTAGTTACGCTATGAAAAAACTCAGTGAAGATTGACAGATCTGGTCACCGAGCAGGGAGAACTTTCAATACTTATTCTGAACACCGTTGAAACAAAAAGTTCAGCCTAAAACTCAAAAATTTGAAAAAATTTAAGATCTTTTTCTTAGTTTTTGATAACGCTCTCTTATTTCTGTTTTGCATCTGAGTACATTACTATCTCAGCGTTTAGATCTTTCTATACGCGCCAGCCATTGACGTAGCTATAGCAGTTACGCTATTTTAAACGCATGTTTAAACTGAACGTTTAAATACAGTAGTAATTGGTTTAGCGACAAGTGTATGAGTACGAAAAATAAAATTTTGGACGCCGCGGAAGACTTATTTGCAGTTAAGGGCTTTAATGGCACATCATTGAGAGAAATAACCAGTCAAGCTGAGGTGAACTTAGCGGCGGTTAATTATCATTTTGGTTCTAAAAAAGAACTCATCAAAGCTGTTATGTCTCGCTATATGAATGAACTTGCGCCTAATCTTGAAAAAGTTCTACTGGAAGTTTGTGAGCAAGATAAACCGACACTAACACAAGTGTTTTCTGCTTTTGCTGAGCCGCTATTGTCACTGAACGATTTTCGAGAGAACGGAACCAGTAACTTTTTACAGTTGCTAGGCCGAGGTTATACCGACAGCCAGGGTTTCCTGCGCTGGTTCTTAACGACTCAATACCCTAACGTTATTCAATACTTCGTAGATGCGGTTCACAAAGCTTACCCAGAGCTTTCTGCTGAAGAAATGTTCTGGCGTCTTCATTTCACTATGGGAACGATTGTGTTTACGATGTCTTCAAGCGAAGCGCTGCTCGATATCGCCAAGAGTGATTTTAATCAAGATGTAGAAATTGCTAGCTTGATTGAACAGGTCATTCCATACATCGCAGCGGGCGTAGCCGCTCCAGTTGGTGGTGCTCGCACATAAACGCTGAAAATATTAACCAGTATTCACCATTAAATTAGTTTGTTCTTGAAGCGGAATTTAATATCATTAAATTCCGCTTTTTTTGTGCCAAAAATTAAAGCTAGAAATAAAACTAAAACAACAAAAGGAAGACAATGGGTCCAATAATGTTAGATGTCGCAGGGACATCTTTAAGCGCTGAAGACAAGGAATTGTTAGCTCATCCGCTGGTTGGGGGGTTAATTTTATTTAGCCGTAACTATGAAAATCCTGAGCAAATAGCCGCGCTTAATGAGGACATTCGAATGTCTTCAGCCAAGCAACCTGACAAAGAAATTCTTATTGCCGTAGATCATGAAGGTGGCCGTGTACAACGTTTTCGAGAGCATTTTTCTGCATTGCCAGCGATGGGTAAATTATGGGATATGGCTGGTCAGTCGGAAGCGAAGGCTATCGAGCTTGCTAACTATGCTGGTCAGTTAATGGCGATGGAGGTCATGTCGGTAAGTATAGATATAAGTTTTGCACCAGTCGTTGATGTTGATGGCATCAGTGATGTTATCGGCGATCGCGCGTTCAGCAGTGATCCTAAGCGAGTCGAGGCTTTAGCTAGAGGCTTTGTTCGTGGTATGCACTCTGTGGGCATGAAATGTACCGCTAAGCATTTCCCTGGTCATGGCAGCGTAAAAGAAGATTCTCACTTTGGGCTACCCGTTGATAAGCGCTTAAAAGCAGAAATACTTGGCTTTGATATGGAGCCTTTTCGCCAGCTAATGACGGGTGGTTTTGTCAACGCGGTAATGCCTGCCCATGTTATCTATCCTGAAATTGACGATAAGTCAGTGGGTTTTTCTACATTTTGGTTACAAGAAGTATTACGCGGTCAACTAGGCTTTAACGGTGTGATTTTCAGTGATGATTTGTCAATGGAAGGTGCTGCATCAATTGGTGGATTTGTAGAGCGTAGCGAAGCCGCCCAGCAAGCGGGTTGCGACATGCTATTGGTTTGTAACAACCGCGATGCAGCTATCGATGTAATCGACAATGCCAACATAGGTGTAATCGATACAAGTACACAGCGTATAAAATCGATGCTCTCAACCACGCAATTTCGCTATGAACAATTGCCACAGCTTGCTGAATGGCAAACGGCGAAACAAGCTCTAGGTATTGGTTAGCTTGAGAAACGATATGAAATCAGAACTGTCTTCAAATTCATCCGTTAAAACGTTACTTGCCAGCAAATATTTTTATCTGTTCTTCGGTATTTTTGCTTCTGTAGTACTTTATTTTGTGCTGATTCAATTGGGACTTGATTATTTACCGGCGGTAACCGCAGCTATTACTGCATTAACGGTTATTTGGTGGGTGAGCGAAGCTTTGCCAATTCCAGCAACGTCGTTAGTACCATTTGCGTTACTTCCTTTGTTTGGTGTGATAGACCACAAAGCTGCAGCATTTGCGCTCGGTAGCCACGTCATCTTATTGTTGATGGGTGCCTTTGTGTTGTCAAAAGCGCTAGAACGATGTGGCGTTCATGAACGGCTAGCAATTTACATGATTCGCTTTGTCGGCTTATCGAGTGGTAAGCGTTTGGTCTTCGCATTTATGCTGGCTTCTGCCATGCTCAGCATGTGGATATCGAATACAGCTACTACACTTATTTTACTGCCAATTGCGTTGGCTATATTAGCTAAAATCGACAATAAAACGCTCGCCTGCGCGCTGATACTCGGTATCGCTTATGCCGCCAGTTTAGGCGGTGTTGCTACACCTATTGGTACTCCTCCTAATGTTATTTTTATGGCGGTTTACCAAGAAAATGTTGGCAAAGAGATGGGCTTTTTAACGTGGATGAAAATCGGTGTGCCTATTGTTCTATTATCTTTGCCACTAATGGCGCTTTGGCTAACGCGTAACGTGCGTACTTCATTGGATATTGAATTGCCAAAACTTGATGCGTGGCGAAGCGATGAAAAACGCGTGCTGGCGGTATTTGGCTTAACCGCATTGGCTTGGATTACACGTCAAGAGCCATTCGGAGGCTGGACCGGTTTATTTGGGCTCAAAGGCGTTGGTGACAGCACGATTGCACTTGCTGCTGTGGTGATAATGTTTATGATGCCAGATGGTAGGAAAGACCATGCTAATGGCGGCAAGCAAGGGCGACTAATGGATTGGGAAACTGCCCAGACAATTCCTTGGGGCATGTTGCTATTATTTGCTGGTGGTATTGCCATTGCTAAAGGCTTTGTTGCTTCAGGGTTAAGTGGCATGCTAGGTGATTGGTTATCGTCACTATCTGCAATCCCTGTTGTGGCGATGATTTTGGTGATTGGCCTAGTTGTTACGTATTTAACGGAAATCACCAGCAATACAGCAACAGCGACTTTATTACTGCCTATACTGGCTGCAGCAGCCATTTCTATTGATTTAGATCCGCTTATCTTTATGATCCCTGCAACGATTTGTGCTAGCTGCGCATTTATGCTGCCAGTAGCAACAGCGCCTAATGCGATTGCATACGGTACAAACATGCTACAGATAAAAGATATGGTGCGAGAAGGCTTTATATTAAGCTTGCTAACGGTTGGGGTAACAACGGCTGTTTGTTACTTTATGCTGGTAAGGTAGGTGTTAGCTAGGTGTTAGGAAGGTGCTAGTAAAGTAGATCCAATCACGGAATTACTGCCTGTCTTTTCTTGCAGAAACATAGAAGTAAAAAAAGCCGCTAGCTTAACGCTAACGGCTTTTTGTTTTTTAGCTCTCGGCTAAATTTAGGTGTTGGCTAATCTAGATGTGGGAACTAACAGCCTTAGTCGACGTAAAACGTTTGATTAAATTCTAAGGTTTGAGTTTCAACACCATCGGTAATGGTGAGTTCAAACTTAACCTTTTCCTTGTCGCGAAAACCTAGTTGCGCTAAGTAATAAATCGCATCGCCTTCTTTCACTTCTTCAAACTCTAGTCGTTTGTATTGGCCCGTTAAATTGAGCGCTGTGCCCATTATGGCGACCTTTTTAGCTGGCTTATTAGGCTTAGTATTATCCATCACCGAAATGTTGATCAGAGCGTTGTATTTACTACGCTCAATTCCGTAAGCCTTAGCGACCTGTGGCGTTAGGAAGGATGCACCGATAGCCATGTAGTGAACATCCATATTGCCGAGCTTTTTCATGTTCTCCGCTTTGGTTGCAAAGCTTAATGTCAGTGCTACTGTTGCAAGTAGCGCGGTAGCAGCGTTGGCTAACAATTTAGTAATGCGAGAAGGGCGGCTGGTCATTAAGGTCATTTTTAGCTCCTTTAGGGGAGACCGTCAGAAAGGTTAATTATAGTAAATCGTTGTATTTAAATCGCGAAGTGCCTCGAACCCGATCTAAGACGTGTAAAGCACGTGGTTATAGATTGGGTAGGAGGCGCTTTAATATTTCGTTTTACAGAACATTCCAATAAGGAATAGCGCCAGACAATAGAATGTTGATGACGTTAAGCAATAAGAACGCGACTAGAATCGATAAATCTAGACCGCCAATTGCTGGCACAACCTTGCGAATAGGGCGTAAGAACGGATCCGTCAATTGCTGGAATATCACCATCGTAGGGTTGTAGCCTTGCACAACCCAGCTCATCAATGCCATTACTAACATGATGATAAATAGTAAGAAACCTACTTGTTTGATAAGCGCTAATCCACCAAAGTAAGAGGCCGATAGCACGTCAATTGGTCCACCGTTAAGTACAGGGATGACGATAAATTCAAGAATAGAAATGACAAGTGCGATTAACACGGTTGCTAAATCGATACCACCAAAGCCCGGAATAAAACGGCGGAATGGGATAACAATTGGGTTAGTCACTTTAACCACAAACTGACTGAGCGGGTTGTAGAAATCAGCTTTTACTAGTTGCAGCCATATGCGAAGAATCAATACCATGACTAACGCATCGAAAAAGAACCTCAGCAAATAGTTTATTGCTTCCATTGATAACTCCTTAACTTAACTGGGCTAAATCATAGGTGAGTGGAAACTTTTGATCGAGCCTAATTTTATAAAAATTGTAAATTATTCGTTCAATCAGCACTTTACTGTTTTGTAATTCAATCAATTGGGTGCTGAATCTAAAAATTGATGATTTAAGCCTACTCGCCTTTTGCCATTTCCTTAGCTCGGCTAATAGCCGCTTGCATGGCATCGCTCACTAAGTCTGACAAGCCACCTTGGTTGAAGGTATTGAGCGCGGCCTGCGTTGTGCCCCCTTTTGAGGTGACATTTTCTCGTAGCTGTCCAATTGAAATGTCATTTTCGGCAACCATGTGCGCTGCACCTAATGCGGTTTGCTGCACCAACTCTCGGGCTTCTTGCGCATCAAATCCCAAACGCTCTGCTTCTGCTGCCATCGCTTCCATAAACAGGAAAAAGTAAGCGGGGCCTGAGCCTGATACTGCAATAATGTGGTCGATTTCGGCTTCCGACGACAACCACTTTACAATGCCCGATGCTTTCATCAGTTGGTCAGCAAAGGCTTTTTGTTCGGCACTTACTTGTGGCGATGCATAAGCGCCAGATACACCCATGCCAAGTTGAGACGGCGTATTCGGCATAGAGCGGATGACAGCAAAACCGTTATCAGCTTGCGTTGCACCCAAAGCGCTTTGAATCTGCGCCATGGTGGTACCGGCTGCAACCGAGATAAAACACTTCTTCGAAACATCTATAGTATCTGCGAACTCTTCACAAACGCTGGCGATTAAATGCGGTTTTACGCCTAAGACAATGTAATCAGCATAACTTGCTGCTTCAATATTGCTCTCAGTTTGCTTGATGCCATATTCGTTGGCTAATGCTTCGCGTTTTCCTGGCGATGGATTAGAGACAATGATGTCAGCTGGCGCGATGCCATTTTTAATTAGCCCAATGATGATGGCACGGTTCATATTACCTGCGCCGATGAAGGCAACTTTATTGTTCATTCAATTCTCAATTTATGTACGTTTAATGCAAAGGTGAATACGGGTTAATTTACGATTCTCAGCGTTCGGCTATTATCGTGTTTATGATGCGACTCAAAGGGTGTTGATTCATTAATCTCGCTTGCCAAAAATTGCTGTGCCGATCCTCACCATTGTGGAACCTGTCGCAATTGCATCACCCATATCATTAGTCATTCCCATTGATAATGTATCTATGGTTGAATACTGACTTTTCAAGCGGGTAAACAGTTGATTCATCTCCTCAAAAATTGCTTTCGGCGCATTTTTCTGTGGAATAGCCATTAAACCACGAAGGACTAAATTCGGTAATTGGTCAACAAATGCTGCTAATTCCGCCAATTCATTAATGGTCGTGCCAGATTTAGCCGACTCTTCACTAATATTCACTTGTAAACAGATGTTGAGGGGAGTATCTTGACCAGACCTTTGATCGTTGAGTCTAGTGGCAATTTTTATTCGGTCAACACTGTGAACCCAGGCAAAGTTCTCTGCAACTAAGCGAGTTTTGTTTGACTGTATCGGTCCAATAAAGTGCCAGCAAATATCTGATATATGAGACAATTGTGCGATTTTATCAACCGCTTCTTGTACATAGTTTTCACCAAAGTGGCGTTGTCCTGCCTGATACGCCTGCAATACCATTTCTGCCGGTTTTGTCTTACTTACTGCCAAAAGCTGAACGTCTTCAGGATGTCGTTGCGCCGATTGGCAAGCGTTAGTGATGTCTTGGTGAATCGAATTCAGATTGTCTTTAATGTTCATTGTTTAAATAAAATTTACCCAAAATAAGAGGTTCTTATGGATATTACCGAATTATTAGCCTTTAGTGTTGAACATAATGCATCTGACTTGCATTTATCGACAGGTACACCCCCATCAATTCGTGTTGATGGCGATGTTCGAAAACTCAATATTCCAGCCTTTGATGCGAAAGATGTGAACGCCCTAGTGTATGACATTATGAGCGATCGCCAACGAAAAGAATACGAAGAAAGCTTAGAAGTTGATTTTTCGTTCGAAGTACCAAATTTAGCGCGTTTCAGGGTAAATGCTTTTAACCAGCAACGTGGTCCATCTGCAGTGTTTCGTACTATCCCAAGTAAGGTACTAACGCTTGAAGATCTTGGCTGTCCTGACATTTTCCGTGATATCGCTGATAACCCACGTGGCTTGGTGCTTGTTACAGGGCCAACGGGTTCTGGTAAGTCGACGACGCTGGCGGCAATGGTAGATTACATTAACTCAAACAAATTCCACCATATCTTAACGATTGAAGATCCGATCGAATTCGTTCATGAAAACAAAATGTGTCTAGTTAACCAACGTGAAGTTCATCGCGATACCTTAAGTTTTGATGCCGCATTGCGCTCTGCGCTTCGTGAAGATCCCGATGTTATTCTTGTTGGTGAGATGCGTGACCTTGAAACCATTCGTTTAGCGATGACCGCTGCAGAAACGGGTCACTTAGTGTTTGGGACACTGCATACTACCTCTGCACCGAAAACCATTGACCGTATCATTGATGTATTCCCAGCAGAAGAAAAGTCTATGGTGCGCTCTATGCTTTCTGAGTCACTGCGTGCTGTAATTTCGCAAACGCTAGTGAAGAAAGTAGGTGGTGGCCGTATAGCGGCTCACGAAATCATGATTGGTGTACCTGCAATTCGAAACTTAATTCGTGAAGACAAAGTAGCGCAAATGTATTCTGCGATTCAAACGGGTATGTCGCATGGCATGCAGACGATGGATCAATGTTTGATGAATTTGGTCAATCGCGGCTTGATTACTCGTCAAGATGCAGCAGCAAAAGCAGCAGATAAAAACCAGTTCCAAGGCTACTAAGTCAAGGCTACCCGAGCTTAATTAACATACATCCTTGGCTGCTTGTAAAAACAGCCAGAGTTTAAGGAATAAAGATGGACTTTCATCAACTATTAAAGACCATGGTTGAAGCTGAAGCCTCAGATATGTTTGTCACCGCTAAATTGCCAGTGAGCGCTAAAATTAATGGTGAGTTACATCCGATTGATGCGGAAACTTTATCCGCTGAGCAAGCTCTGGCGTTAGTACACGACGCCATGAATGACAAACAAAAAGCAGAGTTTGATCAAGACAAAGAATGTAACTTTGCGATTTCGATTGATGGCATTGGTCGTTTCCGTGTATCTGCTTTCTGGCAACGTGACATGGCAGGTATGGTTATTCGTCGTATCGTGACGGACATTCCAGATGCTGATGATTTAGGTTTACCGTCGGTTTTAAAAGACGTAGTAATGTCTAAACGTGGCTTAGTGTTATTCGTAGGTGGTACTGGTACGGGTAAATCAACCTCGATGGCGGCGCTAATTGGCTATCGCAACAAGAATGCGCGAGGTCATATTCTCACGATCGAAGATCCAGTGGAATTCGTTCATGAGCATGGCAAGAGTATGATCACCCAGCGCGAAGTAGGTCTTGATACTGAAAGTTTTGACGCTGCACTTAAGAGTTCGTTACGTCAAGCACCAGACGTTATTCTGATTGGTGAGATTCGCTCTCAGGAAATCATGGAACATGCGCTTTCATTCGCGGAAACTGGTCATTTATGTATCGCTACGCTGCATGCGAACAATGCTAACCAAGCCATTGACCGTATCATGCACTTGGTACCAAGCGACCAGCATCAAAAGCTACAGTTTGATTTAGCATTAAACCTACGCGGTATTATTGCGCAGCAGTTAATTCCAACTAAAGATGGTAACGGGCGTGTCGCGGCGATTGAAATTTTGCTTAATTCGCCATTTATTGCCGAGCTTATCAAGAAGGGGGATGTTGGCAGTATTAAAGAAGTGATGGAAAAGTCGAATGAAATGGGCATGCAGACATTCGACCAAGCCTTGTTTAATCTGTATCAGCAAGGGCTTATCAATTATGTCGATGCATTGCATCATGCTGACTCTCCGAATGATTTACGCTTAATGATTAAACTTCGTTTGAACGACCAAGGCGGTGTTGGTGGATTAGCCGGTGTAACGCTTGCTGGTATGGACGATGAAAATGCCGACAAGTTCTAGTCATTATGT
>JAKVCY010000160.1 GCA_022448425.1 Thalassotalea sp.
CCAAGAAGCTGGCGCTACTGGCGTTCGCATCAAGGCTGACGTACCTCTATCTGAGATGTTTGGTTACATCGGTCACCTACGTACTATTACATCTGGTCGTGGTCAGTTCTCTATGGAATTCAGCCACTACTCAGCATGTCCACAGAACGTAGCTGATAAAGTAATTGAAGAAGCGAAAGCACGTAAAGACGCTAAGTAATTAGCCTTTACGAACGTTAGCTAACAAAACGTTGGCTAACGCTTCAAAGAACACTAAAAGCCGGTCCTATGACCGGCTTTTTTTGTTTTCTCACATCGAAGATTAGCTATTTTAAACGCTACGCGATGAAGGTGTTTAGCGGTAAAATTTGAGTAAAAATAGATGCTGAGCATTGTTTTTATTGTTACTTTTTTCAGCACCGAACACGCATTGCGCTTTTATTTTGCATGTCAATTGAAGATTTATTAAAGGAAACCTGTATGGTTTTTACGTCAACACGCGCCCCTTTACTAGGCATAATCTGTAGTTCTAGTATTTTCTTTTGTTCACCGCTACTGGCAAATGCAACCATTCAGCCAGATAGACCAGGTATTGCTACAGGCACATACACAGTTAATCCCGGTCAGTATATTTTAGAAATGGGGGTTCAATCTAATTTCAGACGCGATGGCAACAAGCCGAACGCCTTGGCTATTCCACAAGTGACTTTGAGAGGCGGTATTTCTGATAAATTGGAATGGGACGTTATTTCAAACGGCGCAGTACTTTCAGATGCAGATGGGGAACAGGCACAATGGTCGTTCAGTGATGTTTCTGTAGGTGGCAAATACAATATCGTGGAGTCTGATAGCTGGAATTTAAGTGCGCTTGCGTTAGTGTCGCTACCGGTGGGCACAAAAGGCACGACGTCTGATAATGTAGACCCTTTAATCGGTTTGCTATGGGATGCGAATATAAACGACAGTATTTCAGCATTTGGTAATGTAAATATGTCGTCATTCGAAGCTGACGAGGGGCGAATTCATGATGTGCAGGTTGCATTGGGCTTGAACTTCTCTCACAGCGAAAAGCTTGGAAGTTTTGTAGAACTGTTTGCATCGAAGCCTTATGGTGATGAACCTTCAACAGCGCTATTTGATGCAGGGCTTACCTATTTGTTGGAAGACAGAATCCAGCTAGATTTCAGCGCAGGCGTTGCGCTTAATAACGATAGCGATAACTTTGTTGGTGCAGGTATAGCCTGGCTTTTCTGATTTGCAGCTTTTACAAATCTTTAGCTATTTGTCGCTATTGGTGTTCACGCGTTTTAGCGACTTGCGAAGCAGTAAAAACTGCTGCTTCATCAACTGAACTTCACGTTTATTCTCGCTTTGGGCTTCTTCGGTTCTGCTCTGGGCTCTTGTGTTGTCGCTCTGGGCAGTTGTGTTGTCGCTCTGGGCTGTTTCGGTCCCGCTCTGGGGAGTTTCGGTTCCGCTCTGGGCTCTTGTGTTTTCGCTCTGGGCAGTATAATGAATTTTCTCAAAGCGAGAACATATCTCTTTAAACGCAGAAGCTGCTTCTAACGGTAGGCGAGGTGCTATTTCACTTTGATAAGTGACTAGGCTTTTGTTCTCTCTTTTATTGCCCGTTTGTTTTTCAATAAGCGCGATTGCGTTAAATAGAACTCGGTGGGAAGGAGACAAACGTGGTTTGTTGCGATTGGGTAAAAAATAAAGCGTTAATACAACAACAACGATCCCGATAGCCGTTAAATAAACAATGCGCAGTTTATCAGGCGTAAGGGCGCCAACAATATCTTCTAGCATGTTGGTTTGAGCAGTATTATCAAAACCCAATACCCATTTGCTCCAAGAGTAATCAAGCTGCTGAAACCATGTCTGTAACGTAGTAAAAAGCGCGGTATTTCCAAATTCACCTAAAATGCTAATTTCGCGAGATTCGCCAAATTCTTCAAGTGCTGTCTCAAGACCATAGGTTAGCCTAGATGGTGCAACCATGCTTGTGGGGTCATACCTTTCCCATTTGTCCTCAATTAATACCTCGACCCACGCATGGGCATCGTACTGCCTTATTTGCAGCACATTGTCGCTGAGTTTACTGCCGCCTTGGTAGCCTGTTACCATTCTTGCAGGCACGCCAGCAGCACGAAGCGCGTACACCATTGCCCCCGCATAATGTGCACAAAACCCCGCACGCTCTTCAAATAAAAAACTATCTATTGGATCGGTCGGCATCGCATTCGGTGACAACGTATATCTAAAACCTTTATTGCTAAACTCGCGCATAACTGCTTGTGCAATGGCTCGTTCGTTGTCGTACTGTGCAGCAAGCAATTGCGCCCACTCTCGGGTTTTCACATTTCCGTTTGTAGACAGCTGAAGATTTAGCTGTTTTTCAAAATTCCCGATGCCATTGCTAATACTAGCCGTAGGAAGGTATCGAAAATAAAATGCTTTTTTGCTACTTACGGGCCTGCTAGCGCGCAGCGTGTAATCAAAAAGGCTTTTAACACTGATGCTGTTTAGCGTGTTATCGGGTAGTGACGGCGCAAGGGTGAACAGCCATGGTTGTTGTGTTGGCTCTACAATAAGCTGGTAAGATATCGTGGCATCAGCATAGCGGTTAGCAGCAACCATAAGCGGTGTTGGCTTATCCATAACCGCAAGTTGATTTTCGGCTTGTTTTCGTTTTGCACTTACCGACCATGTTTTTCCATCGAAATGTTCCAAGGTTAGCGCACGCCAATAACGATCTGCTGCAACAGGAACCTTTGCTGTATCTTCAAATGTTGCGCTAAAGGCCAGCTCTGAAGACGTGGCCAAGGAGGCAATGTCTCCTGGCGTCACGGTGTCTGAAAGCCCTGTTTCTGTAGACTTAGACGTCGGCATTTGCCAAAGCGGAGGAAGTTGCGGTAGTAGTAAGAATAGCAACAAAGCAATAGGCAGCGACTGTAAAATAAGAACGGCAACAAACGTTATGCTAGTTTTGATAGACAGCATTGCACCGTGATAAATAGCAGTTGAGCACAATAACAATGCAACAAGAGCAGTGTAGCCGAACCAAGCGAATACACTTAGCGACGAAATAAAGCCACAGCCAATCAGAAAAAGGCTGGCGCAAATTAACAAATGAAAGTCCCGCTTTTCATCTACCAGCATTACTTTAAGGGCACATGCCACCGTTAACAGATTAATCATGCTGTCGAGCAAACCAATGGAAAAGCCAAACCAGGTAAGCGCGAAGACCGCTAAAATAGCCAAAAGGTTTACCGTACGGGAGGTAGGTAAATTATAAGACGGTTGCAACCCTGCCAACCTTACAACAACTGCGCAGCCAGAAAGTACAATTACCCACGTCATGAGTGGTGCGGTAAGCGTAGACAGTAAAAATGAAAAGGCTATGCAAAGCAAAAACACAGCCATAGCACGAGGTGTCGACAGCGTGTTTTTGATTGCCGCGATACGAAACATATCTATAGATACTTCACTCATTTCTCTGCTCTTGAAGTACGTTGTTTTTTCGACGTTGTAATTGATACTGTGTTGCTTGAAGCGCCAAACGGTATTTCCATCGATTTATCAAAGCAGGCCAGTGCTTCCAAGCATTCATGCATATGCTTAGCGCCCTGATTAGGCAAAATATTGATGGTTTTGAAGCGTAAGCCGAAAGTGCGGTCGGATTGCGTCCAATGTATTACTGCATGGGTTAACGCCGAAATTGCCGCTTCTGTATCAAGGCTGTCTGAATAAGAAAGTACATGAGAATTTGGGCTTAATGAGGTAAACGACTTAGACACCCAGTTTCCACTTTTAGCCACATGCTTCCATGACACTCTATTAAGTGGCTGGCCAATCTCGTAATCATACAGCGCGTAAAAATCTTCATTACTCGTCGCGTTTTTATTCTGCATTATGCTTTTAGCCACGTTGTCAGCGGCAACTTTATCAACGGTAACTGGCCCTTCTTGTGCTGCGGCGTAAACGGTGACCTGCTGAGAAAAGTCTATGTGGGTCCAGCATTTGTAAAGCCCAAGCGGGAAGTCGCATGAAATAGTTAACCGGCCAAGCCTGAAGCGCCCGCGTTTAGGCATATGTATTGGAATACTAAATGACTGCAACGGGCCTTTGTTTTTATCTTGGCTTACAAACTTATCCTCTTTTGCGGAGGTAGACTTATCTTCTCCTAACGCTATACGAAAGCTGGATAGCCTTACTTTGTTTTCTTTTCTTAAAAGCTTCGCACCTGATTTATAAGCGTGTTCACTATCAAGCCAAGCGCACTGCAGTTCACCAAAACAAGGCGTTCTAGAACCATTTTCGTGAGAAACAATACGTAAGTGCAGCTGGCCTTCTTTATCGGCATGAAACGGCTTTACGGGTAACGCTTTTAACGCTAGTCGGGCGAAGTTTTGATGAGTATAAAATAAGGTAAGCAACATAATGCTTAAACAAAGGTAGCTTAATAACAGCATTAGGTTGTTTTGATAATTAGTGCCAAGCAGAAACAAACACAACGACAGCACAATGAAAGACCAACCAAACCCAGTGGGTAAAATGAAAATACTATTAAGGTTTAGGTGGTGTTCGTTTGCGGCAGGTATACGCTTATTTAACCATTTAAAGAAACGGTGTCGGAAATACTGGTGTGGCGACCAATTCACTTTTAACCGGCTCGTTTTGATATTGTTACGCGGCAAGAGGGTCAACGCTATCTAGAAGTTTCTGACTAAGCTTTTCACCATCAAACAAGCCAGACTGTTGTGAGTGGCTGAGTTGGTGTGACGACAGCGAGAGTCTATGTGCCGTTATAGCGATAAACACGGCCTGCACATCTTCAGGTGTTACGTAGTCTTTACCTGAGACATAAGCCCACGCTTTAGCCCCTTGTAACAATGCGCGACTCGCCCTTGGTGAAAGCGGGTTAGGGTAGTCATTACTTTCGCGACTTTCACTTACAAGTCGAAGGATGTAATGAATAATGGCATCGCTGGTATGCACAGCAGACACTTGTCTTTGCATGTTAGTTAAATCTTGCTCATTAAGAATTTGGTTAAGCGGCGCGGTAGCATCTTGTTGCAGTAACATAGCTTTCTCTGCTTCCCATGCGGGGTAACCCAAAGAAATTCGCATGAAAAATCGGTCCAGTTGAGACTCAGGTAAGGGATAAGTGCCCGACTGATAGCTTGGGTTCTGTGTTGCAATTACAAAGAATGGTGAGGGTAGGGCGTGGGTAACGCCATCCACACTGACTTGCCTTTCTTCCATTGCTTCAAGCAGGGCGCTTTGCGTTTTTGGGCTGGCGCGGTTTAACTCGTCAGCTAATACTACCTGGCTAAATATGGGCCCGTGGCGAAACGAAAACTGTTTGTCTGTATCGGTTTCACCGCTGTGGAAAATGTTTACGCCCAACATATCGGAAGGTAAAAGATCAGAGGTAAACTGTATTCGCGAGTACTGTAAGCCAAATACTTGTGAAAGCGCATGAGACAACGTCGTTTTGCCCATGCCCGGAAGATCTTCAATAAGAAGGTGGCCGTTAGCCAGCAAGCAAGTTATGGCAAGTTTTAATTGATGAGCTTTTCCAATAATTTTTTCACTAAGTGCGTTTTGAATTTCGATGATGTCTTTGCGCATTACTTTCCGCTTAAGGTT
>JAKVCY010000161.1 GCA_022448425.1 Thalassotalea sp.
CGTTAGTTAAATGCACTTCGAAAAACGGTATGCTGACACTTAACAACGCATCGCGCAGTGCGACACTGGTATGAGTAAAAGCAGCAGGGTTAATGACAATGGCGTCGATAGTTTGCCATGCATCATGAATTGTATTTATTAGCTCTGCTTCACTGTTACTTTGTACATGTGTCAGCGTGATCTTCAGTTGCTCAGCTTGCTTTTCAAGGTTGTCCATAATGTCAGACAAAGTCTGTGTGCCATATTTCTCAGGCTCTCTACGGCCTAACATGTTCAAGTTTGGGCCATTGAGTACTAAAATCTTAAATTTTGCTGACATAATTCGCTAAATGCCTTAAAAGCTATAAAAAACTAAAAGTTCACTCTATTTAGTTCATTAAACTAAGCCGTTCGATTAAAAATAGCAACTTTTTCTCACGTTCGCAGACTATTATAGAGAGTTCGTGTTAAATAGCAGCAAAATACTGGTCTAATCAGCAAGGTGGTAAGGTAGATCAAGCGTGTAGGCTGCTTGCTGAATTTATCAGCTCACAGCCTCGAGTTTGTATGTTTATTGTACCGTTTGGCGGACTTTTTCTAGATGAGATGTAAATTCTTCGGCGCTTTGAAAGCCTGTGATCCGTAAATGACTGAGTTCGTTCCCTTGGGTATCAAAAAACAGGATGGCAGGTAAACCAACCACATTAAAGGTTTGGTAAATCTCTTTACTCACCTCATTGGTCACGGTCAGATCGAGCTTTAATAAAGAAAAGTCTTTGAATGCTTGCTTTACTTTGTTGTCAGAGAAGGTGTATTTCTCAAACTCTTTACAGGCGGCACACCAATCTGCGTATAAATCGACCATGGCAATTTTGCCTTGCAGGTTAGCTTGGGCGACTTCTTCACGCAGTGCAGCTAAATCAGGCAGTAGTTTAAACTTACCATCAGATGCGGTAGCAACCGCAGTTACTTTGGCTGGTGGCATTAATACATGCTTTGCCGTTAATACACCACCTATCATGAATAACACGGCAGCAGCCCAAAGTGTTGTTTTAAGCTTACTGGCTTGCTCTTGACTTTGCCAATGGTGCAAAAATAGTGCAGTAATAATCAGCCATACGCTGCTTAGTAAAAGAATGGTATTCCAGTCAAGAATACGTTCCAACAAAACTAAAGGCACAACCAGCATGACGAAGCCAAACAGCATCTTCACTTGTTCCATCCAAGCGCCAGCTTTAGGTAGCAATTTACCACCAGAGGTACCCAATAGTAACAGTGGTAGACCCATGCCTAGGCTTAACACATAAAGTGTCAAACCACCGACGAGATAATCGCCACTTTGAGCAACATAAAGAAGTGCAGCAGAGAGCGGAGCAGTTGTACATGGAGAGGCAATTAAACCAGACAGCACACCCATAAAGAATACGCCTGTATAGTTGCCACCTTTTTGTTGGTTGCTGACGTTAGTTAGACGTGTCATAAACTTCTCTGGCAGTTTAATCTCGTACCAACCGAACATAGCAAAAGCTAATAAGACGAACAGTAAGCTAAAGCTAATAAGTACAGCTGGACTTTGTAAGTAACCTTGAATTTGTCCACCAACCGCAGCAACAACCAAACCTAGTGCTGCGTAAGTAACGGCCATGCCTTGTACATAGACAAATGACAGTGCGAATGCTTTTTTAGTCGATAGCTTTGACTGACCAGCAATCAAGCTCGACAAGATTGGGAACATAGGGAACACACATGGTGTAAATGCTAGCAGCACGCCAACCCCAAAAAACACAGCTAGGTTGGTTAAAAAGTCTTGTTCAGCGAGTTTATTGACGAAGTCGTTACTATTATTACCTGCCGGCGCAGCCGTTTCAGCTGCTTTATTTGGCTTATCTGACACTTTGTTCAGCATAGAAAGCGGAATAGTGATCACTTCAGGTGGATAACAGAGCCCAGCTTCGGCGCAGCCTTGGTAGCGAATTTTAACAACGGCATCTTCACTAATATCACTTAGCCTAGAAACAACAACCAGCTCATCAAAGTACACTTCGGTCTTACCAAAGAACTCATCTTCTATTTCAACACCAGGGTCGAGTTCCGGCACTTTGATTTTGGCGTTCTTCGCAATGATCTCGAGTTTATGCTTATAAATGTAGTAGCCAGGCGCAATTTCCCAGCCAGTGAATAAAATAGTACCTTGCTGATCGAAATCGAACTGAAAAGCTTCGTTTACCGGTAAGAAGGTTTGTTGTTTTGGGGCTAAAAGGCTATTTAACACCGTGTTGTTCGTTGCCTGTGCGGGAAGCATAAACAGTAAGCAAAACAAAAATGCCACTATGCGCATTAACTCAGTACCTCATTTATCCAATTAAAATAGTCAGGGTTGCCAGTCGATACATCAAGAACTTGGATCTCTGGCACATCATAGCTGTGGTGGCATTTAATGCATGCCATTAATTCTTCCAAGCGTTGTACGTTGGTCTTAATGAAAAGTTTACTTTCTGTTTGCTGTTCAACTTTTCCTTGCCATACATACACAGACTCCACTTCGGGCAAAATGTTTACACAGGCAGCTAATTTTTTTTCAACGAGTATCGCGGCAAGCCTGCGTGCGTCATTTTTAGTCTCACATGTGGTGAGTACAATTTTATAATCGCTTGTCATAAAATGCTTTTCTCTAAAACTGGTTCACCGAAACGAGGCATCATACCAATCCTCTTAATTAAGTGATGTATTTTGAGGATTGGTGTCATACTAGCGCAATGAATACGCTAGCCCAAACGCTCATTTACGCTAACTTACAATATAGTTGACGTATAAAGGTGTATTTTGCGCCAGATTACTTGAAAATAGACCGAACTAGCCATATTTCTCTTTCATAGATTTTAGGAGACCCTATGTTCCGTATTTTATTTTTGCTTTTTATTGTGGTTCCCATCATTGAGATTGCGCTACTTATTCAAGTAAGTGATGTGATTGGTGGGTTTGCGACCATCGCATTAGTCATTATTACCGCCATCATTGGTGCTAAATGTGTTAAACAACAAGGTTTAGGTGCGTATACCAATGTGCAGCAGCAAATGGCACAAGGTCAGTTACCGGGCGAGCATATTTTTACCGGTCTGTGTGTGATCATCGCCGGTGTACTATTGATGACACCGGGTATCATGACTGACGTACTTGGTTTTCTTTTATTAACCCCAGCTGTGCGCCGCTCATTATCTAAGACGTTATTGGCACAAGCATCAGTAAAAGTACAAACTGGTTTTGGCGCAGGCTTTGGTCAAAGCGGTCAACAAAGTACGCAGCAAAACAATCCTTTTGAGCAGCAAGCAAGTCGTCCGTTTGAAGACGCGCAACCTCGTCAACCAGAGCGTAACGTTGACGGCTCGAATACCTTTGAAGGTGAATATAAGCGTAAAGATTAAAAATTTTTAATTTTTTCTCTTGGGTTTTGAAAAAGACATCCCCATAAAGAATTGCAACAAAGATTTAAAGTTTTAGCCCAAGGCAATTGGGCTAATTGGTAGAAAATTAACATTCTGTCATTGTTCAAATTGTTAGGAGAACTACACACATGAACATTCGTCCTTTACATGATCGCGTCATTGTTAAGCGTCTAGAAGAAGAAACAAAGTCTGCTGGCGGCATCGTACTAACAGGTTCTGCAGCAGAAAAATCAACTCGTGGTGAAATCGTTGCTGTTGGTAACGGTCGCGTGTTGGACAATGGTGAAGAGAGAGCACTTCAAGTAAAAGCAGGCGACACTGTACTGTTTGGCTCATACATTGAGAAAACAGAGAAGATCGAAGGCCAAGAGTACCTGATCATGCGCGAAGATAATATCTTAGGTATTGTTGAATAATTCGAACTTACGGTTTTTACATCAGAATTTAGAGGAATTAAATCATGGCAGCTAAAGAAGTATTATTCGCAGGTGACGCACGCACAAAAATGTTAGCGGGCGTAAACGTACTAGCAAACGCAGTAAAAGTAACTTTAGGTCCTAAAGGCCGTAACGTAGTTCTAGATAAGTCATTCGGCTCACCAACTATCACTAAAGACGGTGTATCTGTAGCGAAAGAAATCGAACTTGAAGACAAGTTTGAAAACATGGGCGCACAGATGGTTAAAGAAGTAGCGTCTAAAGCAAATGACGCTGCAGGTGACGGTACAACAACTGCAACTGTACTAGCACAAGCTATCGTTAATGAAGGCCTTAAAGCGGTTGCTGCGGGTATGAACCCAATGGACCTTAAGCGTGGTATCGACAAAGCAGTAGTTGCTGCAGTTGAAGAACTAAAAGCGCTTTCAGTACCATGTGCAGATGCAACTGCAATCGCACAGGTAGGTACTATCTCTGCAAACTCAGACAAAGAAATCGGCGACATCATTGCAAAAGCAATGGAAAAAGTAGGTCGTGAGTCTGGTGTTATCACAGTTGAAGAAGGTCAGTCTTTAGAGAACGAACTAGACGTTGTAGAAGGTATGCAGTTTGACCGCGGTTACCTATCTCCTTACTTCATCAACAACGCTGAAAAAGGCCAAGTTGAACTAGATAACCCACATATCCTTCTAGTAGACAAAAAAGTATCTAACATCCGCGAACTATTACCTACACTTGAAGCGGTTGCTAAAACAAGCAAGCCACTACTTATCATTGCTGAAGACCTTGAAGGTGAAGCACTGGCAACACTAGTAGTTAACAACATGCGTGGTATCGTGAAAGTTGCAGCAGTTAAAGCACCTGGTTTCGGTGACCGTCGTAAAGCTATGCTACAAGACATCGCGATTCTAACTGGCGGTACAGTTATCTCTGAAGAGATTGGTCTTGAGCTTGAAAAAGTTCAACTAGAAGACCTTGGTACTGCTAAGCGCGTAGTTATCAACAAAGACAACACCACTGTTGTTGACGGTAACGGCGACCAAGAAGCAATTGAAGGCCGTTGTGCACAAATCAAAGGTCAAATTGAAGAGTCTTCGTCTGACTACGACAAAGAGAAGCTTCAAGAACGTCTTGCTAAGCTTTCAGGCGGTGTTGCAGTAATTAAAGTTGGTGCAGCAACTGAAGTTGAAATGAAAGAGAAGAAAGACCGCGTAGAAGATGCACTACATGCAACGCGTGCAGCGGTTGAAGAAGGTGTGGTACCTGGTGGTGGTGTTGCACTAGTACGCGCAGCGGCGAAGCTTTCTGAGCTAACTGGCGACAACGAAGACCAAACAGTAGGTGTTAAGCTTGCACTACGTGCAATGGAAGCGCCTCTACGTCAAATCTCTATCAACTCAGGTGCAGAAGCATCAGTAGTGGTTAACGAAGTGAAGAACGGCGACGGTAACTACGGTTACAATGCTGGTAACGACACTTACGGCGACATGCTAGAGATGGGTATTCTTGACCCAACTAAAGTAACGCGCTCTGCACTACAGTTCGCATCATCAATTGCTTCACTAATGATCACTACTGAAGCAATGGTAGCTGAACTACCTAAAGACGAAGCTGCGCCAGCAATGCCTGATATGGGCGGCATGGGCGGAATGGGCGGCATGATGTAAGAATCGCCCTGCTTTCTAGGCCCTTATAAATCAAGGGCTTACAAGCCTTCTGAGACTAACTGTGGTACGTTTTGTATCACGGTTAGTTTCACACCATTTCCTTAATCTTCTTTTACGATATTCCATCAGTTTCCCAATAGCTACCCCTAAATTACACCCTCAATAATATAGCTCTATATGCGTCTATACGGTCTCGTAATGGCACAGGTATGCTTATGGTTTAGTGACTCTCAAAGTCTTCTCATAGATCTTCTTAGGATCTCTCGTGGGGTACAGGGGGGAGGGGGCGAGGTAATACCTTTCCTATGCGATTGCGTCGTTCCGTGATTTTCGAAAAAAACGAGTGTTACTTTTGGTCATTTTTTCGTAGCCTAAATGTCAATTTTGAAAACGATTTGCCGCTCAAGGATGGTATATGTCAGATAGTGTTGTCTATTCTCTCATTTGTATCTTGCTAGTTATTGCTGGCATAGCTGTTGGTGGTGTCGTGGGGAGCGATCTCAGCACAGTCGATTCTTTGCAAAAGATGCTATCTATCTTTGCTTCAATTGCGACTATTGCAGGGATAATAGTAGCTATAAAAAGTTTGACCGCATGGCGCAAGCAATTCACTCACCAAAAGCTCGATAAGATACTTGATGACTTGGAAAGTGAAATTCATCCATTGGTGGATAGCTATGTTGATAGTTGGTTCGCTAAAGATCATTACTTATTAAGCACGAAAGGAAAGGATTTGACTATTGAAGAAGAAAATAAGTTGTTGTCTCAAAAAAATGAGAAGAGTAGACCTGTTATTTTTAGAATTATGGAGTATGCGAATCATTTCAAAAAGCTTGCTCACTACGTACCAATAGAAGATTCGAATCCGCTATCTCCTAAATACATAAGTTCGATAAGCCGTGAGATTCATTCAAAGATCGAAAAAGATGCGAGAAATGGATTTCCTCTTAGCGGTGAAAACTTTGTCGATATTGAAGGGGATATATGCCAAACGGCTGCAAATACTTTTGATGAGATGTTAGATAGTCTCTACGATATTCGTCGCCAATATCTACCTGCTCAATTTTAAAGCCGCGCCTATAACTAGATGTCACTTACTCTGCAATTCAAACTGACAATGTCATAAATTAAGAATCATGAGTTTTTGACAGTGCGGCTCCTAGATGTCGATATCTCTTAAGTTTCTGACGTAACACTAAGGGTACATTATGGCACTGATAGGATTCGCTAGGGTCTCCACTAATCAGCAAGACCTCACATTGCAGGTTGAGCGTCTGACTGAATACGGTTGTGAAAAAATCTTCCAAGGTAAACACTCCGGTAAAGAAGAGTCCAATAAGCAAGCCCTAGCGTCTCTCATTGATTATGTGCGTAGTGGTGACACTGTGGTAGTAACTAAATTGGACAGACTGGGTCGTTCACTCTCGCAGGTACTCAACTGTCTGGATACCCTCACAGATAAACAAGTTGGTTTCGTTGCGATTGAGCAAGGGATAGACACTAGCAACAAAAAAGACCCTCTCAGTAAAGCTATGGTCCAGTTACTAGGTATGTTTGCTGAACTGGAAAGGAACTTCATTATCTCCCGTACCAGTGAGGGCAAGGCCGCTAGTGGTAACTATGGTGGTCGTAAACCCAAGTTAACCAGTGAGCAGGAGCAAGAGGTCATCACTAAGCTGTCACAGGGAGTCAGCAAGGTTGTATTAAGTAAACAATATGGTGTCTCTAGGGCGACCATATTAAACATCAGTAGAAAGGGAGTGTAATTGCCTCTCAGAGCCTTCCTGATGGCATTCGTAATGACGTGCTCCAATAGATTCACACAGCCAGTTAAGGGATAATTATCTCAACTGGAGTGTATATGAAAACGCGAAAAAGCTATTCAAAAGAATTTAAACTGGACGCTGTTAGTCTGGTTACAGAACAAAATTATAAGATT